>DASYQG010000419.1:0-9797 GCA_036005825.1 Chitinophagaceae bacterium
TATCAACAAACATTTTAGTTAGTGATAATCATGTTTATGGCAACAACCATATCAACTTTGCAGAACCCGGAGGTGGCTTCGAGTCCTTTGTCCCTTCAGGCTCAGGTATTCTTGTTGTTGGTGTGGACAATGTTACGGTAAGAGATAATAACATCAAGGATAACAATTTTGTGGGAATTGCAACAGTAAGTACGTTGTTATTGGGTGCAATTGCGGGCCTGCCCCCGGAGGCTTTTGGAGACATCGAACCCAATCCGGATGGAGCGAAAATAATAAGCAATGTGCTTGGCAATAATGGAGCTGCTCCTCCTGCGGGAATTCCATTACCTGGTGTTGATCTTTTATGGGACGGATCAGGAGCTAATAATTGCTGGAGCAATAATCATTTTTCTACTGCCTATCCTTCAGGTTTACCGGCTTGTAATTAATTATAAAATAAAGGGAGTTTTTAAAGGAGAATCTGCTCGATAAAACAACTTATGGCAGAAAACATTCTTTTGGTGACAGCTACAGCAGCTATGTTAGACCTAATTCCATTTTTACTGCTTTTAAAAAAAATAAAACCAAAAGTGATGATGTCAACAACTATAAAAATGGAAAAAGTAACGATCATCGGAAGGTAATTTTGTGTTCAAAGCTTTTATCCTTCTATCGAATTGAAATAAATTTATAATCTTCTTGTAAATAAAAGGTATATGCTTACACAAATGCACGCATATACCTTTTGCCTTTTCTATTTCTAACCAGTACCTTTGCGGGCACTTTAAGAATTGGCAAAGCATGAATACATCTCATTTATCAGAACAGGAACAAATACGCAGAGAAAAATTAGGTGATCTTTTAGGAATGGGAATATATCCCTATCCCGCTGAATTATTTCCTGTAAATAATAACGCAGTTGCCATTAAGCAACAGTTTAATGATGAGAATAAAGAAACATTTAAAGATATATGTGTTGCGGGCCGCATCATGAGCATTCGTGATATGGGCAAAGCAAATTTTGCAGTAATACAGGACTCATCAGGCCGCATACAATTATATATTAAGAGAGATGATATTTGCCCCGGTGAAGACAAAACTCTTTATGATATCATCTGGAAAAAATGCACCGACATCGGTGATATCATTGGTGTAAAAGGTTATGTATTTAAAACAAAGACAGGAGAAACTTCCATTCATGTAAAGGAACTTTCCATTCTTGCAAAAGCATTAAAACCTTTACCAATAGTTAAAGAAGCAGAAGGTCAAACCTTTGATGCCGTTACTGATCCTGAATTTAAATATCGCCAGCGTTATGCTGATTTGATAATTAATCCTGAAGTAAAAGAAGTTTTTACTAAAAGAACTAAACTGGTAAATTCCATCCGTGAATTTTTAAATGAACGTGGCGCATTGGAAGTAGATACTCCCGTTTTACAAAGTATCCCTGGTGGCGCTGCAGCAAGACCATTTGCAACTCATCACAACGCATTAGATATTCCGATGTATTTACGTATTGCCAATGAGCTTTATTTAAAAAGATTGATTGTTGGCGGATTTGATTGGGTATATGAATTCAGTCGCAATTTTCGTAACGAAGGAATGGACCGGACGCATAATCCGGAATTTACAGTACTGGAATTCTATGTTGCCTATAAAGATTATGTGTGGATGATGGAAACAACTGAGCAGCTTCTTGAAAAGGCTGCGCTGGCTGTAAATGGAAGCACTAAGACAGTTGTCGATGGAAAAGAAATTGATTTCAAAGCTCCTTATCGTCGCGTGACGATGACGGACGCTATTAAGGAACATACTGGTTTTGACATTAGCAATATGAGTGAAGAACATTTACGCAGTGTTTGCAAGCAATTGCATGTTCATGCTGATAAAACAATGGGTAAAGGAAAACTAATCGATGAAATATTCAGCGAGAAATGTGAAAAGCATTTTGTACAACCAACTTTTATTATTGACTATCCAAAAGAAATGAGTCCGCTTACGAAAAAGCACAGGAGTAAGGAAGGCTTTGTAGAAAGATTTGAATTGATGGTAAATGGAAAAGAAATTGCAAATGCATATAGTGAATTGAATGATCCAATTGATCAGCGTGACCGCTTTGAAGAACAGACCAAACTGATGGAACGTGGCGATGATGAAGCAATGTTTATTGACTATGATTTTTTAAGAGCATTGGAATATGGTATGCCGCCAACAGCAGGTATTGGTTTTGGAATAGACCGTATTTGTATGTTGTTGTTAAATCAACCTTCGATTCAGGATGTACTTTTATTTCCGATGATGAGACCAGAAAAAAAAGATGAAGAGTAAGAATGCACAGTTTATCCAGATTCCAGATTTGCATTAGGATTTCAAAATAATTTTTTTGTAGCTTTCGATGTTCAACCAAAGCTAAGGCTCATCACTATACACATGAGAAGATAACCCGGTAATTTTTTTGCCGGGCTTCTTTTAATCTACATACAGATCTCTGTATAAGTTTGCCCCTGGCACTACGTTATAAAGTGACAGATCAGTTATGCCTTCTTTCATCATCACATCTTCATCAATAAAACAATTACCAGTGCAGTCTGCGGACGGCTTAGTTAAAATATAGAATGCAGCATCAGCAAGTATTTCTGGTGTACGACTCATCTTGGCTAACGCCTCTCCCCCCAATAAATTTCTTACAGCAGCCGTATCAATAGTTGTTCTTGGCCAAAGTGCATTAGAAGCAATTCGATATTGCTTTAGTTCCGCAGCCCAGCCTATTGCCATCATACTCATACTGAATTTTGTCGTTGTATAAGCGACATGGCCAGCTAGCCATTTAGGATTTAAATTTATCGGCGGCGATAAGGTAAGTATATGTGCATTGGAAGATCTTTTCAAATGAGGTATGCAGGCCTTCGTAACAAAAAAAGTTCCCCTTACATTAATATCATGCATCAGATCAAAACGCTTTGGTTCGGTTTGTTCAGTAGGTGTAAGTGAAATAGCAGAAGCATTATTGATCACAATATCAATGCCCCCGAATCGAGCAACCGCTTTATCAATTGCAACTTGAATTTGATCTTCAAAACGTATATCACATTGAACAGGTAATGCTTTACCACCTGCTTTTTCTATCTCGTCAGCAGCTGAAAAAATAGTACCGCCCAGTTTTGGATTCTCTTCTACTGATTTTGCTGCTATTACTATGTTCGCACCATTTTTAGCAAGTTGTAAAGCAATAGCTTTCCCTATCCCTCGACTGGCGCCGGTAATAAAAGCTGTTTTATTATTTAAAGGCATATCAATGATTTAGGCAATGAAGATAGTCAAAGGCTTTTCAAAATAGGTTTCATCCCTTAGGAAATCTACGAGCCGGTCAGTAAAAAATGAAGTAAAAAAATGGAGCATTTTTGCTCTTTTGCAATCCATTAACGGAGACTATGTTTGTACCAGAAGTTGATTGGTAAGGTTACTGCATCCAATATCCAATGTCCAAAACCGTCCAGAAGTTCTTAATCCATAATCCTGATAAACCAAAGTAAAATCCGTATCAATCAACTTTCTTCTTGTTCTTATTTATATGAAAATTCAGGGACCCGTTTTAATCCAGGGCCTGATGAAAAACCAAAATCGAAATCCCGTATCCGTTGAAATGCTTTAAGGTTAATTGAGCTTGAAAAAAACTATCCTCCGCCTAACACCGGAGGATTTTTTATTTAATGCTCCGGCAATTGCGGTTTCGTGTCCATTATTGACTCTATCTCCTTCACGATCTCATTACCAAGTTTCGGGTATAATTCCAGCGCTGCAAGATTTTGTTCCAGTTGTTCTTTTTTTGTTGCGCCAAGTATCGCGGTGGTCACATTCGGGTTTGCAATACACCAGGCGATCGATAAAGTGGCAAGATTGGTTCCTAATTTATCAGATACATCTTTTAATTTTCTTACTTTTTCGATCTTTTCATTTACCACAACCTTTTCTTTCAACCATTCAAAACCGGGGATGTTCATTCTTGAATTTTCAGGAATCCCGTTATTATATTTTCCTGTAAGCAACCCACTTGCTAAAGGGCTCCATATTGTTGTACCCATTCCAATATCTTTGAAAATTTTCAGGTAATCGTTTTCCATCTTTTGGCGGTGAAATAAATTATACTCTGGTTGCTCAACTGAAGGACCGATCAAATGATATTTTTCTGCCACCATGTGTGCTTCCATAATTTCCTGTGCACTCCATTCACTGGTGCCCCAGTATAAGATCTTTCCCTGCTGCATAAGAATGTTCATCGTCCAGACCACTTCTTCCATTGGCACAGTTTTATCCGGGCGATGGCAGAAATAGAGATCGAGATAATCTAATTGCATTCGTTGTAAAGCTTCATGACAAGCTTCTGTAAGATGTTTTCTGCCAAGTCCTTTTTGTGTTGGTTTATTATCAGGACCATGCCAGCCCCAGAATGCTTTGCTACTAACAGTATAAGAAGTACGGTCCCATTTTTTATTTTTTAAAACCCTTCCCATTAGTCTTTCACTTTCGCCACGGCTATATACTTCCGCATTATCAAAAAAGTTTACGCCGCTATCATAAGCAATGCCCATCAGCTCGTCGGCTTTGCTATCATCAAGTTGTTTGTGAAATGTGACCCAGCTACCATAAGAAAGTACGCTAAGCTGTAAGCCTGATTTTCCCATTCGCCTGTATTCCATACAAAATGTTTGAGGTTCGAAGTTCGATGTTTGATGCTGGCTGAAAAAATTATTACGGTGTGTTTCCTTCTTTTATATCGAAAGGACCTATAGGGTATTTGAATTGGATTGTTCTAAGATCCTGAGTGGCTTCTAGGCCCTGAGTACCGGTAAGGTGTTTATCTTTTCCATCTAATCTTGCGGGCTTGTCAGTATAAAATTTCTGCGAATTCTGATCCCACCAAAGCTCAGGAGTGCGCAGTGTATCGCCGTTATTGTTGATCACGGTTACACTATCACGAAGAAAAACTTTATTGAGATTGTCGTAATAGATGCCATAGTTAGCCGTTAACCAGCTTTCCACTCTTACACTATCATCATAAAAATCCACATGCAGTGTATTGGGAAATTCTGTAAAAACTGTGTCCCGCTGGTAACGATACATCAATGGTGCAGTAAGTTTTGCTTTCATCACGCCTGACTGGCTTAAATAACTTTCAATTGTTTTTGCTTCTTCTCTTAGTTCCGCCTTTTTTGTCCACGCCTCAACAACTTTCGGGTCATTTTCGCAGGAAGAAAGAAATAAAGGAACAAGGAACAAAATACCAGGAACGAGTAATGCTGAATAGAGATAAGAAAGATGAACGGAGCGTCGCAACGAAAGCTTAATATAGTTGCAGAAGCTGGTCACATAAAAAAATTAATGATTCAAATTACAGTAAAGTTCTAATCGTATTTGTGTTTTGTAAACCAGAAATCGCTTAAGGTAAATCCGAATGAAAGCCTGAACATATCTTCATTTATCGGGTTATCGTTATTGCCTCTTTTAATATATTCTGCCGAAATATTTATAACTGATTTTTGGTTGCGGAACCTGCTGGATGCGTCTTTAAGATTTGCAATAGGTAAGGTGATGCCCCCAGTAATTCCCCACACCGGAAGTTTTTGATTATTTATATAAATATAATCGTCGCCGAAAAACGCCCCTGCCCTGTATGCTAACAGGTTTTTATAAGAATTCTTTAATTGTGGTCTGAGCTGCCCGCCCACTCTTAGTTGCCAGTTAGTTTTTACTGCGTCTGTTTTTCCATTAAACCTAAAATTATCCCAATTAGTACTTAACAGATCTACCCCGATAAGCCAGCCGCTCTTCTTAACATCCGGCAATTGTTCAAAAACAAAACCTACTCCATAGCTTGCTGGATAATCCAGTGTTCCTTTCACATCTGACTGTACAAGCACACTATCAATACGAAGATCACTGGCATCTGTTTGAGAGATAATAAAAGTTTCCCTGATGATGTCGGTATGAGTATTAAACTTGTGTTGAATGTTTCCAAACGCCCCTAATTGTAAATATCTCAGTTTGTCCGGGCTTAGATCAATTCGGTATTGCATACCGGCATTAAAAAATAGTCCTCCATAATTCGTTTGGGTCTCATGGTTAGATGCAGCGTAATCAATTGTATCGTTATTAAATATTCTATGGATGCCATCGTCTTTTTTGCCAAATAAATAACCCACATTAACTCCTACACTAAAATTCCTGATAGCAAAGCCTGTTCCTGTGTTAAAAAGAAAAGATCCGCCTTCGCCACTGAACTGGGTCTTGGCACTATCTATCATTGAACCTGTGTTCGGATCATATAATCTTTCATTCTTGTCGACCTTGTACCCGATAGTAGTAAACGGTCGCAAACCAAACACCACTCCCCAATTTTTTTGGATCGGAACTCCCAATTGTAAATAAGAGAAATAAATATTTGATGAAGTGAAACTTTGCGGATTATTTGGTTCGTGTAAAGCGTGACTAGTAGTATTAATTCCAACATCAAGCAGCATTCTCCCATACTGCAGTTTATTTGTATTGGCTTCTTTGATAGCAAAAAAACGTGAATAGGATGCCGGATTTGAAAAATTTATTAATGGATAGTATTTGCCATTTCGCGAATCGTTAACCCCATCGATGCGCGGATCAGAATAACCTGCACTGATACCGGCCATACCACGATTAAAAATATTTGTGCCCGGATGTTGATCACCAAGGCCAAAACGTGAATAAGGAGAGTTATCCTGAGCATTGATAAAGCCGTTAGCTATTAGCTGTAAGCTAATACCCATTAATGCATATTGAAAAACCCTTGATGACGATTTAAAACCAAACAATTTTCTTTGAAGATTCGACATTGAACATTGAGCATTTAGTCCCGGAAAAAGTCCCCTAACTCCTTGTTTCTCTTACTGGTTATTCACTTCGCTAATGGCATAAAGCCCTTTGAAGATCAGTTCGGGGTCTGCAAATATCTGGTTTTTAAGATGGGGAGCCAAATACACTAAATCACCCCCGGTTAAATGGACGTTAAAGTTCCCATATCTTTCTTTGTATGCATCAATAAATCCATCGATCTCTTTTGCCATCCCTCTCACTACTCCACTTAGAATATTTGTAACAGTATCGTATCCAACAAGGGGCACATTGCCATCTGGTTTTACTATTGGCAGCTTAGCCGTGAATTGATTCAACGATCTCATTCGCATTTCCATACCGGGCGAAATTCCACCTCCTAAAAACTCATGATCAGCGTTAATTAAATTATAAGTAATACAACTCCCCATACCAATTACCAGGTTATGTTGTTTTGGAAAAAAATAAACCGCGGCAGCCGCTAGTGCCAGCCGATCAGCGCCAATCGTTTCTGGTTTTCCAACTGGAGTTGTAAAAGGGAGATTTGAAAGATGATTAAGCTTATGAAACTTTGCTTTTGCTGCAAACAGTGTTTCAATCTCGGGGTTATGATTGATAACAGATGATAGAATTACTTTTTGCGGCTCAAATTCTTTCAGCACTGATTCAATAGTTCCGTTCCCGTCATTTTCAATCACGATCACTTCAGCGAGTTTTGCATTTTGGAAAAGAGCAACTTTTAATCTTGTATTACCAAAGTCGAAGCAGAGTGTGTTCATTAGATTAGTTGATTACAATTCAAATTGAAAACCAGATAAATTTTGAAAGTGTCCGTTTAGTTTTATCTTTTCTTTTAACCCTTCCATCTCTGCTACCATTGGCAATACCTTGGTTAAATGACGTTTTATATATTCCTGGCGCTGCAGTTCATTCATCAGGCCAAGCAGCTCATATTCTTCCTGCAAAGTAAGGCCAATATGATGCGCCACCTCATAAGTGTTCAATTCTTCATCAGACTTTTTAAAATCTTTTGATACGTTCAATAATTTATGCAATTCACGAATACCATTCATTACTTTTCGCATCAGTTCAATATCCCCTTGTTCTTTATTATCAGGGTAATTTACAATAGCGCCACTATAAAGCTTATCAGGAACTTCTTTGATCAGTTCCAGCATTCTAAAAACTTTTTCCCCTTTTGTCTTAATATCCATCTCGCCATTGTCATACATTTTGCTTAGTTCAGTCACATTTACCAGTGTTCCGTTCTCCTGTAATTTATTATTGAGAACAGCCGGTATGCCAAATGGTTTTTTATTCTCGTGACATTCTTTGACAAGCTGCTTATATCTTGGTTCAAAAATGTGAAGGTTTACATTTTCACCTGGATATACCACAATGCCAAGAGGAAATATGGGAATGAAATTGGTCATAAAATTTTAGGAGTGTAAAATTATAGAATCTTAAGAAAGTCTGCTTACTGTTTTTTACTCCAAAGTTCATCCAGCCTTTTATATTTCAAAAAAGTATAACGGGCATTTATCCTGGCGCAATGATAACCCGTTGCACCATCAAGAAATCCGAGTTTAAAAAAATAATTTTTTATGAAAGAAAAAATAGCAGAAAAAAACATTTTTAATGACCCTGATCTTTTTTGTTGCTTAAAATATTTGTCAGCATTCAACGCTGCATAATTTTCCATTTTGTTTTCATACTCAGAAATATTAGTGGCGGTTTTATGTAGCACATAACCCGGAACGGGAATTACTTTTACATCATTGGGCAGTAGTAAAGACTCATGTACATCAGCATCATTCCATTTTATTTCTATTCGGTTAAAAAGACGAATATGTTTATCATTTCCCCATTCGCCAAAACGAAGCCATTTATTCCCTAAAAAATTTTTGAAGTTGAATTCAAACACTTTCTTCTCATCTGCCAGGTCCTGCTTTAATAGGTTTTCTTTTAGCCATTCATCTATTGTCTCGTCTGCATCCAGGCTAAGTATCCAATTATATTTTGCCAATGCGTTTGCTTTATTTTTTGTTTTGCCAAAACCTTCCCAGCTTCCTTCAACCAATCTTGCTTTGCTTTGTTTCACTATATCTTTTGTCCCATCAGTGCTGCCATTATCATAGACCAGGATATCATCAGTAAGGCCGGAAAAACTTTTTATGGTTTCACCTATCACCTTTGCACCATTCTTACAAACAATAACAACCGAAAGCCTTTGCATGCTGCAAAATAAAATTATTAAACTCATTCATTTGTCTTTATTATAAAGAGTATTTTTGATGACCCCGAAAAGATGACTGAACTATTATCAAAATTGCAGCAGGGCGATGCAAAAGCATTGGCAAGAACAATTTCATTGGTAGAAAATGAAGCTGATGGCTATGAAGAACTTTTGCGATCATTGCCTCATAATCTGAACAAACCAGTTATTGGTATTACCGGGCCGCCAGGCGCCGGCAAGAGTACGTTGGTTGATTCGCTGATCGGTTTGCTGGTAAATAATGGAAAAAAGATCGGCGTTCTTTGTGTTGATCCATCATCGCCTTTTAATCTTGGCTCTTTGCTTGGCGATCGCATAAGAATGAGTAAATGGTATGATAACCCAAGTGTATTTATCCGTTCATTGGCGACACGAGGATCATTAGGAGGTTTGCATCCGAAGATCATTGAAATTACTGAGCTGATGAAAGCAGCAACTTTTGATTTTATTATTGTAGAAACTGTTGGTGTTGGGCAAAGTGAAGTTGAAATTGCAGGACTAGCTGACATTACAGTTGTTGTTGTTGTGCCTGAAGCAGGTGATGAAGTGCAAACCATGAAAGCTGGCTTAATGGAAATTGCCGACATCTTTGTTGTAAATAAAGCCGATAGGCCGGATGCCGATCAATTTGTAAAAAACCTTCGGCTGATGCTGGCACCTGCATTTCATAACAGGTATGATG
>DASYQG010000420.1:0-14690 GCA_036005825.1 Chitinophagaceae bacterium
TATTTTGGCTATGGATGAATTTCACATAATCAAGAAGAGCATCACGAAGCAAGTATCCATTAGTGCTTCTATTAATATTTTTAAGCATATTAGTGTTCATTGCAACATAATCTGAATGTGCAATTGTATAATCTGCATTTAGGTCAATCGGTTTGCCGCCAATCATTACTTGTTGCGCTGTCTTATTCACAATTTGCATAGTCATACCTGATTCTATCACGCCATCATTAGCTGCAAGCGTATCCAGGTATTGCTTTAGCAGTCTTCCTTTCACTTTTAATAATACCATTAGATTATCGAACGGCATTAGCTCAAAAATCTTTCCTTGTGTAATGGCACCGGCGGGTATTTCAGGCAAACGAATACCACCTGAATTCATAAAAGCTGCATCAACTTTTGAATCCACTTTTTGTTTTGCCATTTCCAGGTAAGCGTCGGTGATAAAAAACCCTAATGTATTGCCCGGACTTTTCTTTTCAATTTGCGCTTCATTGAAACCAATCACAACATTCATTAATTTATTTACACTATCTGAATATGGCTTTACGATAGTTGTAAGGGATTTACTTCCCGCATCATACTGCTGGATCCTGTAACTACTGTATTGAACATTCTCTGCTTTATAAGAAGTGTTGCAAGAAACCGCAAAAAAAGTGGCGATCAGTAATGGATTAAAAGGAAATTTCATCATAACAATGGAAGCATCTCAAGTTAGATACTTTTATGTTGAAATAGGGATAAATTGAAAAATTATTTTCTAAAAATTTGCTCGTTGATTTCATTGTAAAATGAAAAAAACTTTCTTGACTGGATTGGAATTTATCCTTACTTTAGGGCACCCAATTTACACTGCTATGAGAAAATTTGTACTATTACTTACAACAGTATTTTTCATCATTTCATTACCCGCATTAAGCCAGACAACCGACAAGCAAAAAGTTATGCTTGGTATTAAAACCGGTGTCAATGTATCCCGTTTAAAGTTGAATGGAAAGATCCCCGGTGTTATGACTTCTGATTTCCGTACTGGTTTTGTTGCTGGCGCATTTGTAAATTTTCCTGCAGGAAAATCTCCGATCTCTTTTCAACCAGAATTTCTTTACTCATCTATGGGCGGTGACCTAAGTAACGAACTCAATGAAAAACAAAATTTACGTTTCAATTATTTTTCAATTCCCGTTTTAATAAAATACCAATTCTCAAAAAAGCTCGGTGCGTTTGCAGGTCCACAATTGGATGCAATTCTTTATGCTAAAGAAAATAACAAGTTTGGTGAATTTAACATCACAGAATCTGTTGAAGAGTTTGATGCTTATGCTACCTGGGGTTTGGAATGGTGGCCATGGAAAGATATCGTGGTGAATGGCCGTTATATGCACGGTTTTAAAAAAGTATATACAACAGCGCCGGAAATTTCAATGAATAATCGTGGTTTCCAGTTTACAATCGGATTAAGATTTCGCAAACCAAAACCTTGGCCCGAAACTGTTATAGTTCCACCGCCCGTTGATAAAGACACTGATGGCGATGGCATATTTGACAGCAGGGATAAATGTCCTACTGTTCCTGGCGTTGTTAAATATGAAGGATGCCCTGTACCCGATACCGATAAAGATGGCATTTCTGATGATAAGGATAAATGTCCTGAAATAGCGGGTTATCCTGAACTGGATGGTTGTCCTTATCCTGATCGTGATAAAGATGGTGTTACAGATAATAAAGACCGTTGTCCTGATGAACCAGGTTCTACTAAGAACGATGGTTGTCCGATCGTAGATCGTGATGGTGACGGAGTTCCTGATGCTACTGATCGTTGTCCTGATACACCAGGTCCTGCATCAAACTATGGATGTCCTGAGGATGTGAAGACCAAACTTACTTATATAGCTAAAAACATTTACTTCCATACGGATAAAGCCACATTGCAGGATATCTCTTACGATCCATTGAATCAACTCGCAGATATCTTGATGAGATACCCTAATGCAAAACTTACAATAGAAGGCCACACAGACAATACTGGTACAAATGCTCATAATATGAAGTTGAGTAATGACAGGGCTAAATCTGTAGTAGATTACCTGGTAAGTAAAGGAATTGATGCAAGTCGTTTGACCGCAGTTGGATTTGGTGAAGAAAAACCTGTAACTACAAACAAAACAGCTGAAGGCAGAACCCTTAACAGAAGGGTTGAATTGAAGCTTACAGAAAATTGATTAAAAATAAAGTTACTGGTAACTGCCCCGCAATGCGGGGCAGTTTTTTTATAAATAAAAATCTAAATTGCAAAACCATTCAGCTCCGGTATAAATAACCGGCCTGTAATTCATGAAAAAACAACTTACTGTAAAAGTCAAGCCTTCGGAAGCCGCAGATGATAGCTATCTGAAAAGAATTGTGGCCGCAGATATTGGTTGTGCGCCCTCTGAAATTACAGGTTATACAACGCTGAGAAGATCCATCGATGCCCGCAGTAGACAGGTATTCATCAACCTTTCAATTGAAGCTTTTATAAATGAACCTTATCATCACAGGCAATTCAATAAAATTCTTTTTGGCGATGTTTCTCATGCTAAGAAGAAAGTTATAGTTATCGGAGCAGGACCAGCGGGTTTATTTGCTGCATTGCAATTAATAGAAAAAGGAATTAAACCGATCATCCTGGAACGTGGCAAAGACGTAAAATCAAGAAGAAGAGATCTGGCTGTATTAAATAAAGAAGGCATTATTAACCCGGAAAGTAATTATTGCTTTGGTGAAGGCGGTGCCGGCACTTATAGTGATGGGAAATTATATACCCGCAGCACTAAACGTGGTGATGTAACCCGCATTTTAAATTTATTAGCACAGTTTGGAGCAGATGAAAAGATTCTTTATGAAGCACACCCACATATTGGCACAAATAAACTTCCCCAGATAATAACTGCTATCAGGAAACAAATTATGGATAGCGGCGGGGAGTTTTTATTTGAGAAAAAAGTAATTGATCTCGATATAGAAGATGGGATGATAAAGAATGTTGTAACTGCTGACAGTGCAACAATTGAAGGAGAGGCCGTGATCCTTGCAACAGGTCATTCAGCAAGAGATATTTTTTTAATGCTTCATGAGAAAAAAATCCAAATTGAATTCAAACCATTTGCTTTGGGCGTCCGGGTAGAACACCCTCAGGCTTTGATCGATTCTGTACAATACCATTGCGCAGTTCGTGATGAATTTCTTCCGCCGTCTTCTTATAACCTCGTTCACCAGGTTAATGGAAAAGGAGTTTTTTCTTTTTGTATGTGTCCAGGCGGTATCATTGCTCCGGCAGCAACCAATCCCAACGAACTTGTAGTTAATGGCTGGTCTCCTTCCAAAAGAAATAATCCGTTTGCCAGTAGCGGGATAGTTGTATCCGTTGAAGAAAAAGATGTCTTAGGCTATAAGAAACATGGACCGCTATCGGCTATGTATTTTCAACAGGAAGTAGAACAAAAAGCATTTGCAGCGGGTGGGGGAAAATTCGTAGCCCCGGCACAGCGTCTTATTGATTTTTGTGAAAATAAGATGAGTTCAACCTTACCTGAATGTTCTTATTTGCCGGGAATTAATTCTGCCGAATTAAAAGATATTTTACCTTCTTTTATTAATGAAAGACTGCGGATCGGGTTTAAAGAGTTTGGCAAAAAAATGAGAGGTTATTACACCAATGAAGCTGTAATTGTAGCTACCGAATCAAGGACTTCATCGCCAGTTCGAATTCCACGCGACCATGAAACACTCCGGCATCCACAAATAGAAAATCTTTATCCTTGTGGTGAAGGGGCCGGTTATGCCGGGGGCATTATAAGTGCCGCAATAGATGGTGAAAGAGTTGCTTTATCCATCGTCGAAAGACAGTTAGCAGGCCTATTTTAAAAAATATCTGACCCCCGGTCATTTATTTTACGATATAGTAAGAATGCGTGCCTAATTTTGGCAACTGAAATTTTTCAATATGTCGTTACTGGAAGTTCAAAATTTAAAAAAATATTTTGCAACACAAAAAGCAGTTGATGATATAAGCTTTAGTGTAAACAAAGGAAGCATTTTTGGTTTGCTTGGACCAAATGGTGCAGGCAAAACAACTTTGATAAGAATGATCACTGGAATATTTTATCCCGATGAAGGACAGGTCATATTCGACGGAAAAAAATTTGATCCTATAAATGATGTTGTTCATATTGGGTATATGCCGGAAGAAAGAGGCCTTTATAAAAAAATGAAGATCGGAGAACAAGCTGTATATCTTGCCCAATTGAAGGGATTGAAAAAGAATGAGGCCATGACCAAAATAAAAGAGTGGTTTGTAAAATTCGAAATGCAAAGCTGGTGGACTAAAAAAGTAGAAGATCTTTCAAAAGGAATGAGCCAGAAATTACAATTTGTTACAACTGTTCTACATGAACCAAAACTGATCATTCTTGACGAACCGTTCAGCGGCCTCGATCCTGTAAACAGCAATTTGATCAAAGATGAAATTTTCAAACTGGCTCAAAGAGGATCGACAATACTCTTTAGTACTCATCGTATGGAACAAGTAGAAGAGATCTGTGATCATATTATCCTTGTAAACAAAGGAAAAAAGATTCTTGATGGTACTGTAAAAGGTGTCAAAAATGAATACAAGGAAAATCTCTTTAGCGTGGGGTTTGAAGAAATACCTGCCAGTCTTAATGCTAATCCGCCATTTGAAATGGTAGGCACAAGAGATCATCAATATGTTGTAAAGATCAAAGATGGCTTTAAACCCAATGATGTATTAAATTATTTCCTTCAGCAAGGGGCGAAAATTGTTTCTTTTAATGAAATGCTTCCCTCTCTCAGTGATATTTTCATCAAGCTCGTTGAAGGCACCCCATTAACAAGACAATTCCAGGCAATCACCGCATAATATTATTTTATGAATAAGATATGGCTTGTAATGAAAAGAGAATACCTGACAAGAGTTAGAAATAAAACTTTTTTGCTATCTACAATTTTGCTGCCACTGGTCATGGTATTATTTATTACAGGAGCTGTTTTTTTTGCAGCAAGACCGGAAAATAAAAAGAAAATTGCAGTAATTGATAAAACAGGAAAATTGGAAAGCTTTCTGAAAGGCGACACCTCGAAAATGATCTTTGATTTTAATTCAGGAGCAGATACAAGCAATTTTGCTCAAAGAGGATTTGATGGATTGCTATATGCTGTTGATTCAACTGGTCAACATTTCCTATTGAAAACACAAAAAGCCGCTTCGAATGCAACGATGGACCGTTTAAGGGACAGGCTTAGCAATGCGTATGTCAGTAGCAGGCTGCTTGAAAAAAATATCACCATCGGGCAAATCGATTCTATTAACAGCGCTTCTTCGTCTTATTACACGGTTGATAATACTGATGAAAAAAATAAAAATGTAAACTCTTCAGTTAATGCAAGCATCGGCTTTGTAAGTGGTATTATTATTTATATAACCATGTTTATATTTGGCGCAATGGTGATGCGGGGAGTAATGGAAGAAAAAACAACGCGTATTGCAGAAGTAATTGTGAGCAGCGTAAAACCTTTTCAGCTAATGATGGGTAAGATTCTTGGCATCGGTGCTGTTGGACTAACGCAAATGCTTCTTTGGATCATACTTATTTTTTTGATAAGCACTGCAGCGTTTACATTCCTTCCATCAGATATACTTGAACAAGTAAAGGATATTCAGAGTAATCCGGGAATGATGAGCTCTAATCCGGGACAATTCAGCGCTGCTGCAAAAGGTCTTGCCAATCTTACTAATTTGAACTGGCCAATAATAATTAGCTGCTTCTTGTTCTATTTTCTTGGAGGTTATCTTTTTTATTCTGCATTGTTCGCAGCTGTTGGTAGCGTTGTAAATGAAGACCCGCAAGAGGCACAGTCACTTATGTTTCCAATCATAATGCCGATCATATTTGGCTTTATTATTATGTCATCAAATATCGACAAACCAGACAGCCCTGTTATGGTGTGGGCAAGCATAATTCCATTTACATCTCCTATAGTAATGATGGGAAGGCTAGCCTCTTCCCCCCCACTTTGGCAGATCGTTGTTTCAATGCTGTCGCTGGTCGCCGGATTCATATTAACAACATGGCTTGCCGGCAAGATCTATCGTACGGGCATTTTACTTTATGGCAAAAAACCAAGCTGGAAAGAAATGATCAAGTGGATCCGTCGTTCCTAATAGCCTCATTACCCCCTATTTGTTAAAATTTTATTTTTTGACGATCGGTATTTTGTAAATACGAAATCAATCGTATATTTGGTTTGAGTATAGTCCAAACAAAACAAATCACTTTAAACTAAGTTTTATGACCAACCTGAGAAATTTACGGATACCACTGGCTGTAGCAGCTGTGGCCATCACCTCTGTATTTGTCCTTAGCTCATGGGATTTTAAAAACACATACGCCGCATGGAATGATAACGGTTATGATAAATGTGATACTGTTCCAAAAAAGGAAAACCGTGAAAAAAAGATCCGCGATCTGGATGATGTGATCGATGAGCTGAATGCTGCTGACTTCAAAATGGATATGGAAAAAATGCAGAAAGAATTAACCGAATCGATGAAAAAAATTGACATGAAGAAAATGCAGCTTGACATGGAAAAATCAATGCGTGATATTGACTTTCAAAAGATCCAAAAAGAAATAGAACAATCAATGGCTAAAATTGACTTTCCAAACATTGAAAAAGAAGTCACAAAAGCGATGAAAGAATTTGATGCTGCAAAAATTCAAAGAGAAGTACAGGAATCAATGGAGAAAATTGATATGAAGAAAATGCAGCTTGATATGGAAAAAATGCAAGGTGAGTTGAGCAAGATCGGGCCTGAAATTGAAAAATCTATGGAAAAAGCCAAAGTAGAAATTGAAAAGGCAAAAGAAGAAATGAAAGAGTATAAAGAATTTGTTGATGGCCTTGAAAAAGATGGTTTAATAAATAAAAAAGAACAATACACAATCAAACATGACGACGGTGAATTATTCATCAATGGCAAAAAGGCCAGCGATGCAACTTATAAGAAATACAAAACTTTTCTTGATAAACACAAAAAATTTACCATCGAAAAATCTGATGATGATTTTAATATTGATATAGATTAAGTATAGCCATGTCAATCAATCCCGATCATCATCGGGGTCCTTAAAAGAGAACAGCCGTAGCTTTGTGCCGCGGCTGTTTTTTTATGAATATGTATTATATCGCCATAGTAGCCCCCGAAGAGGTCAATAAAGAAGTATTGAAATGGAAAAACTATTTTAAAGATCATTTCGAATGTACTGTCGCGTTAAAATCTCCAGCACATATAACGCTAATTCCACCTTTCTGGATGAAGGATGATCTTGAGAATGAATTGGTAAGTTCGATCAGGAACTTTAGCATCACAAAAACTAAATTTAAAATCACCCTTAAGAATTTCGCAGCCTACAAACCAAAAGTAATTTTTGTTGATGTAGCAAAAAGTGAAGTATTGAATAGCTTTTATCAATCATTTGCCAATTATATTTTTAGTGAAAATAAATTCCCGATCAAAAAAGATGATAGACCCTTTCATCCGCATATAACATTGGCAACAAAGGATCTTTATAAAAAAGCATTCCAGGAAGCATGGGAAGTTTTCTCTAAAAAGAAATACGAAGCAACGTGGAGTGCAAATGGCATTTCTTTACTCCGTCATAACAAAAAAAATTGGGATGTAATATTTACATCCCAGCTCGAAGATTAGTTTTTCTCCTTCTATTTCGTATCGAAAAATTGAAATGGTGAAGGCAGCAGATCGAATCCATCAGCTTCGATCATTTCAATTCTCATTTGAAAAGTTTCATCTGTTTTAATTGCAACTTTCTCGCGAACAATTTTCCTGTATCCTTCTTTTTCGAATACAAGTTTATAGATGCCTGTTTTCAATTCGTCAAATTCAAAATGGCCCCATTCATCTGTGATCACAAATTTTTCTTTCTTATTTGCTGAATAAGCAGTAACTGTTACCTCGCCAATAGGCTTTTTAGAATCGCCGTCAACAATGTTACCAGCTACTTCATTTATGCCTTTTCCTGGAGTTCTTGGATCTATATCAGATGCCCTGGATTGTAAACAACCCATCGTGCAAATAGCAATTAGCAGGAGGATTCTATGTTTCATTTGACAAAGCGGTTAAGTGGTTTTCGTTTCCCATGGCTCCATCACACATACCAAATTTAAATCATTTTAATTGGATTGGCCAAAGCTTCTTTAAAGCCCTGCCACACTTCATCCACAATTTTTGCCGCTGGTAATATATCTCTAACGTTTGCACCCACCTGGCCTATCTCCAGTTCACCCTCTTCAAGGTTTCCTTCAAACATCCCTTTTTTTGCCCTTGCCCGGCCTAATAATGCTTTTAATTCTTCTGCACCGGCCCCTTTATTTTCTGCGTCCTGCACCTGTTTATAAAAACTGTTTTTAATAAGCCGGACTGGTGTTAATTGCTTCAACGTTAGAATCGTATCTCCTTCATTACTATTGATCACGGCGTTCTTAAAATTGATATGCGAGGAAGCTTCTTCGCTTGCAACAAAGCGGCTGCCCATTTGTACTCCGTCTGCTCCCATCACCATTGCAGCCAGCATTTGCCTACCAGTGGCAATTCCTCCTGCAGCGATCACAGGAATTTTTACAGCATTTACAACAGCGGGTATTAAAACCATCGTAGTCGTTTCTTCTCTTCCGTTATGTCCCCCTGCTTCAAATCCTTCTGCAACTACTGCATCACAACCTGCCCCTTCTGCCTTTTTTGCAAAATTTGATGAGCTGACAACATGCACAACTGTTATGCCTTTTTCCTTCAGAACCGATGTCCATGTTTTGGGATTACCAGCACTTGTAAAAACTATCTTCACTCCTTCTTCAATCACAATTTGAATATGCTTATCAATATCTGGATAAAGCAAAGGAATATTTACACCAAAAGGGTTTGAGGTTGCTGCTTTACATTTTTGAATATGTTCTCGTAATACCTCAGGATACATGCTACCGCTACCGATCAACCCTAAACCGTCCGCATTGCTTACTGCACTCGCTAATCGCCAACCGCTTGCCCATATCATTCCGGCTTGAATGATGGGATAGTTTACGCCAAATAATTTTGTAACACGATTAGAAAATTCAGACATAAAGTAAAGATACGGGAGGAGAAATATTCTCCGGAGGAGTCCTTTGGACAATGTTCAATAGAATTACATAAGCACACGAGTGCGACGCAAGAGAAGACGATAAGAATTACTGAAGCCGGTAACCAAAAACGATAAACTAGAAACCTGAAACTAGCCTAAGTCCATATCCGTATTATCTCCGATATTAAGGGTTCTGGTTTCGCCACGGATGCCGGTATCGCTGCCGATGAGTGAATAATCCAACACGATATCGAACAAATTAGAGTAAGAGCCAATGATAGATTGCTTGATGATAGAATAATTGATGGTTGTATTCTCGCCGATGGAAACATTAGGACCGATAATAGAATTTTTTATATCGCAATTGGCGCCAATACTAACAGGGTGAATGATAACAGTGTTCTCAAAATGATGCTGGTCATCAACATTGCTTCCGAATTTTTTCAAAAGCGTAGCATTCGATTCCAACAACGTATCTTTTTTACCACAGTCAAACCAATTGTCGACTTTAAAACTCTTGAACTTCGCTCCCTGTTTGATCATACAATCAAGTGCATCGGTAAGATTATACTCGCCGTGGCTGCGTAATCCTTGCTTGATATTTGATTCAATGCATTGGAACATCTGCTCACTTTCTTTTATTTTATACAAACCCACCAGCGCCATATTACTTTTCGGTATCTGTGGCTTTTCGATCACATGATCGATAAAACCATCTTCATCAATTTCGGCCACGCCAAAATCGCGGGGATCATCAACCTTACGAACACCCAGCATTGAATGCGGACTGTCGATCACTGCTTTTACATCATATTCGCAAATAGTATCGCCCAGCACAACAAATATTTCATCATTCTTTACAATGCTTTTTGCCATCCTCACTGCATGACCAAGCCCCAGTCTCTCTGTTTGATGAACAAAATGTGATCTTAATTCCGGGTGTTTTTGCTGTACATAATCCCGGATCTTATCGCCAAGATAACCGACAATAAAAATGACCTCGTCAATACCAGCTTCCTTTATCTGCTCAATGATAATGCTAAGCACTGTTTTTCCTGCAAGTGGGATCAGTGCCTTTGGTTGGGTGTAAGTGTGTGGCCGCAACTTTGTGCCTGCGCCAGCTACTGGGATTATGGCCTTCATGTTGGTTTTAAAGCTTGTGAAAGTAGTGAATTATTAATAAACAAAAACTTATTCACTGCATTCTGCGGCATTTGATGCTTTCTTATTTTTGCTGCTTAAATCATTTGTGTTACCAACCGTAGTACTACTATTAAGCTCCTGTTGCGTCGCACTCTCTTGCTGCATCAATTGCTTCGGCATTCTTGCAGCATCCTGATGAATATCGGGATCAGTAATCTTATTCAGCAAATAAACAATCTCTTTAAAATGGTAGAAATAGAAACACAAAAAGATACCGAGGTTTTTGATCTTCTTAATAAAGAACTCGAACGTCAGCGTAATGGTATTGAATTGATCGCATCAGAAAATTTCACATCGCTGCAGGTATTGCAGGCAATGGGAACCTGTCCGACAAATAAATATGCGGAAGGTTATCCCGGCAAAAGATATTATGGCGGTTGCGAAGTTGTTGATGAAATAGAAACACTGGCAATTGAACGTTTGAAAAAAGTTTTTAATTGTTCATGGGGCAATGTGCAACCACATAGCGGTGCACAGGCAAACGGTGCGGTGTTTCTTGCTGTAATGAAACCGGGTGAAAAATTTTTGGGCCTTGATCTTAGTATGGGCGGGCATCTTACACATGGTAGTCCTGCCAATTTCAGTGGCAAAACTTACCAGGCTCTTCATTATGGAGTAACAAAAGATGGAATTGTGGATTATGATCAGCTTGAAGCTAAAGCAAAAGCAGAAAAACCAAAGATGATTATTTGCGGCGCATCTGCCTATAGCCGCGAATGGGATTATAAACGCATTCGTGCTATTGCAGATGAAGTTGGTGCTATTGTATTTGCTGATATTGCACATCCTGCAGGTTTGATCGCAGCAGGTTTATTAAATGATCCATTTGATCATTGTCATATTGTAAGTTCAACTACACATAAAACTTTGCGTGGACCAAGAGGCGGCATCATCATGCTTCGTCATGATTTTGAAAATCCATGGGGCATCAAAGATCCAAAAGGAAATTTAAGAACGATGACTCAACTATTGGATCTTGCTGTATTCCCCGGTTCACAAGGCGGTCCGCTTGAACATGTAATTGCCGCAAAAGCTGTTGGCTTTGGTGAAAATTTATCTGATGATTTCAGATCGTATGGTAAACAGATCATCAGTAATGCACAAGCAATGGCAAAGTCGTTTGTAAATCGTGGTTATAATCTAATCAGCGGCGGTACTGACAATCATTTAATGCTGATCGATCTCAGGAATAAAAATCTTACTGGTAAAAAAGCACAGGAAACCTTAGATAAAGCACATATCACTCTTAATAAAAATGCTGTGCCGTTCGACGACAAATCTCCATTTGTTACTTCAGGTATTCGTGTTGGCGTACCTGCTGTTACCACAAGAGGCATGAAAGAGGCCCACATGGAAACAGTGGTTGAAATGATCGACAAAGTATTGATGAGTGCAGATGATGAAAAAATAATTGCTTCCGTAAGAGCCGATGTAAAAGATTTCATGAAACAGTTTCCTTTATATCCTGAATTATGATGAATGATTATCTTAGGCTAAATTTTGAACCATGATCCAGCGTATTCAAACTGTTTGGCTTTTTTTAGCTGCTCTTTTTGCGGCGCTTACTTTCAAGTTTCCATTTTACTCCGGAAATATCATTAACAAAGAAAATGTTCAGCGTTATCAAAAGTTAGTGGCCTCTTCCAATTTTCTTATTTTAATATTTACTGCCGGACTGGTTGCAGGAACGATCATTATGATATTTATGTATAAAAACAGGAAGCAACAGATGTGGCTTACCGCTGCTGCCGCAGGGCTTTCCATTATAAATATTATTCTTTATTTCACCGAGTTGAAAAAATTTGTAAGTGGCAACATGTCCTTGACTTCAGTATTTGCACTGGCAATACCCGTTTTTCTTTTATTTGCTATAAATGGAATATGGAAAGATGAAAAATTAGTGAAGAGTCTTGACCGCCTGCGATAAATTACCTGCCTAATTCAAATTCATAAGCGGTAAGTGGTTTACTGCCTTTCGCGGTTTTCAGCGTTATTTTATTCGTGATCGTGTAGTTCTCTTTTTTATAAACAAAATTATTGGCTGTGCCGCTGGATAATTGATAGCCGTTTGCAATCAATTGTACTTTCAAATCCTCTTCTTCCTTCTCATCATAAGTCCTGTACAGAACTAATCTTGAAGTATCGTTGTCGCTATAAACATCCATAAAGCTGAGCGACCGAAGTAAGTGATTTACGAGATCCCTTCTTTCATAAGAAGTATAATAATAATTAGTGTAGCCTTTATCCGTTTCTTTATCAGATAAATTGAATTTGGAATTTCTCAGCAGCGTATCCGCAGAACGAACAGGAGCATCCAATATTTTTTCAAGTGAATTAATATCCAGCCGCTGTGCAAATGAGACCTGGAAACAAAAACAAACCAATGCAGTGAATATGATCTTCATAGCGGCAAACTAACTGAATTTGCCCCGCAATCTCTGTATAGCTTTTGTTAAACTGCTTTACTGAACAAGAAATGTTTTGCCCAGAGTCTGTTCGCCGACATCTCAAAAGAATTGTGCAGTGATACTTTGTTTGTTCTTCCTAATATCGGCTGGTTTACCGGCGAAAACCACATTGCCGCCTTCGTCACCGGCTTCGGGACCAAGATCAATGATCCAGTCAGCACTGCGAACAACATCCAGGTTGTGTTCGATAACAATAATAGAATGACCTTGCTCTATTAA
Organism: Chitinophagaceae bacterium; assembly: GCA_036005825.1. Taxonomy (GTDB): domain Bacteria; phylum Bacteroidota; class Bacteroidia; order Chitinophagales; family Chitinophagaceae; genus VBAS01. Next base: position 13,082 of record DASYQG010000420.1, read on the forward strand.
TGCATTAAAAGATGTGAGTAGTTTTTTAATATCATGAAAATGAAGACCTGTTGTTGGCTCGTCAAAAATGAAAAGTATCTTATTGGCATTTACCCCTCTTCCTTTACCAAGAAAAGAAGCCAGCTTTACACGTTGCGCTTCACCCCCCGATAATGTATCGGATGATTGGCCGAGTTTTATATAACCCAATCCCACATCACTCAAAGGTTGAATAGCCCTTACAATGGCCGGCTCTGCAATAAAAAAACTGATCGCTTCGTCCACACTCATATCCAGCACATCAAAAATACTTTTGTCTTTATACTTTACTTCCAGGACTTCTTCCTTGAATCGTTTGCCACCGCATGATTCACAGATCAGATGCACATCGGCCAAAAATTGCATTTCAACAACTTGCTCTCCTTCTCCTTTGCACGTATCACAACGACCCCCATCTACATTGAATGAAAAATGTTTTGGTTCAAAGCCACGCATTTTGCTCAATGGTTGTTTGGAATACAGGTCTCTTATTTCATCATACGCTTTTATATAAGTGACAGGATTGCTGCGGCTGCTTTTACCGATTGGATTCTGATCAACCATTTCAATTTGAGCAACCGATTCTATATCTCCGGTAATTGTTTTATGCAATCCCACTTTATCTGCAAACTCTCCCTTTATTTTTTGCAAAGCAGGATAAAGGATCTGTTTTACCAATGTTGTTTTACCGCTTCCGCTAACACCGCTTACGACGCAAAGCACATTCAATGGAAATTCAACATTGATATTTTTAAGATTGTTCTGCTTCGCCCCTTCCACTTTAATTGAGCGATTCCATTTTCGTATTGTCTTCGGCGGTTCAATTTTCAATTCGCCTTTTAAATATTTACCCGTAAGACTTTGAAAGTTTGAAACGATTTGATCATAATTTCCTTCGGCCACAATTTCACCACCGAGATGTGAAGCCAATGGACCCATGTCAATTATATGATCGGCTTCACGCATCATCATTTCATCATGCTCAACCACAACAACGGTGTTACCAAGATCACGAAGCTCTTTTAATACACGGATCAGGTTTTCTGTATCTCGTGAATGCAAACCTATCGAAGGTTCATCCAAAATATAAAGTGAATTGGTAAGATTGCTTCCCAAATTTCTCGTAAGTTGAATACGCTGGCTTTCGCCGCCGCTTAATGAATTTGCCAAACGACTCATCGTAAGATAACCCAATCCCACATTCAATAAAGTATTTAAGCGGTTATTTATTTCTATCAATACACGTTTGGCAACCTGCTTTTCATATTCAGAAAGTTTTGCTTCCAAACCACTGAACCATTGCTGCAGATCTTTTACAGGTAAATCATTTAACTCACCAATATGCTTATCGCCAACTTTTACATATAATGCTTCTTTGCGTAAGCGATAACCTTTGCAATCAGGGCAAGTTGTTCTTCCGCGATAGCGGCTTAGCATCACACGATACTGGACTTTGTATAATTGTGATTCCACATCTTTAAAAAAATCATTGATGCCAATGTTATCGATGCCTTCCCATAAAAGTTTATAATGCTTATCACTCAAATCTCCGATGGGTTTATGAACCGGAAATCCTGTACCGGCAGATACT
>DASYQG010000421.1:0-4029 GCA_036005825.1 Chitinophagaceae bacterium
AAACCTTCTATTGAAAGGGCAGAACATTTAAAAGACGTAAAAACATCCATGTTGTTTTTACAAGGATCAAAGGATGAATTTGCCACGTGGAAACTTATAGAATCAGTGACTTCGTCACTTCCACTTGCTGAGCTCATAAAAATAGAAGGAGCCAATCATGGCTTTAAAGCCGGGAAACAGGATGTAATAAAACTGCTTGCAACTATTACAAATGAGTGGATCAAAAAAAAGATATAGGAATAATTGATCTCTCATTTCCTTCAGTTACTCCGTGTGCATGGAACAATTCAATTTATTCTTTATCTTCCTTATTAAACCAAGCTAGCTAATGCAACAAAAGCAATACGGTATTTTTTCTCTTCCCGTCATTGTAGGTGCTTTAGGTTTTTTTGTTGATATCTACGACTTGCTTCTTTTTAATATCGTAAGGAAGTCAAGTTTTACAGATCTTGGAGTGGCTGAATCAGCAATGAAAAATATTGGTGAGAAAACTATTAGCTTGCAAATGCTCGGGCTGGCTGTCGGTGGTATCATATGGGGAATACTCGGTGATAAAAAAGGAAGAAAAAGTGTGTTGTTCGGCTCCATATTACTTTATTCATTAGCAACTATCGCCAATGGCTTTGTTACAAATGTTGATCAATATATATGGCTTCGTTTTATTGCAGGTCTTGGTTTGGCCGGGGAATTAGGCGCCAGCATAACATTGACAAGTGAACTTCTTCCAAAAGAAAAAAGAGGAATTGCTGCATCTGTTATTGCTTGCAGTGGTGTACTTGGCACCATCACTGCTTATTTTGTTCATGAGCTAAGTGGTGAGAACTGGCGATTATGTTATTTTATTGGCGGAGGCATGGGCATTGCCTTATTATTTTTAAGAGTAACTGTTTTGGAAAGCCGGATGTATGATACGATGAAACAGTCAACAGTGAAATTGGGGAATTATTTTATGCTGCTAAATAACAGGGAACGTTTTTTCCGTTACCTGCGTGGAATTTTAATTGGCTTGCCGGTATGGTATATCATTGGTGTGCTGATCACATTTTCCGATGAGTTTGCCAAACAGTTTGGAATAACAGGGTTTAATCAACCAAAAGCATTGATGCTTCAGTATGCAGCTCTTGCAATAGGAGATATGAGTGCAGGGTTAATAAGCAATTATATAAAAAGCAGGAAAAAAACATTGCTAATATATTATGTCATCACTGCTATTTTCATTCTTTTATTCTTTGTATTAAAAGGTGGAGGCAATGTTTTCAATATGTACCTGATCTGTATGGGGCTTGGGTTTGGCTCAGGTATTTCAGTTTTGTATATCATGATGAGTGCCGAACAGTTTGGTACTAATCTAAGGGCCACAGCTGCTATCTCGATCCCTAACCTCGTAAGAGGTTGTCTTCCGTTGATCTTATTGTTGTTTCAATTTTTGCGCAGTCAAAATATATTTAATGATTATGTCACAGCAGCATGGGTTACCGGTATTATTATAATGGTTATCGGGTTTGTATCGGCGCTATATACTAAAGAATCATTTGGAAAAGATCTGGATTTTACTGAAGGGTAAAAGGACCTAAAAAATAAGACAAAGCTTTTTCAGTTTCTTCATGGATTTACAAATGATGTGACCCAAATGGCTTTTCGAAGAATAAAATGAAAATGCGCTTGTCGTAACTTATATTCATTCGTTGCGTCTAACTTAAAAACCAGGCGATGAAAAAAATATTTCTCTTCTGTAGTATCGCTGCTTTTTTAGCAGTACCAGCTATTGGCCAGGAGCCTAAAACAAAAGTAGTGTTGTTGGGTTGCTTTCATTTCGATAATCCCGGGTTGGATGTGGCAAAATTTGAAAACGTCAATATCCTTTCGGAAAAACGACAAAAGGAAGTATTGGAGGTCATAAAAATATTAAAACAATTTAAACCCGATAAAATATTTGTAGAAGTACCTGTTGATCTACAGGGAAGGCTGGATAGTAATATCGATAAATATAAAAGCGGACAATTCACTCTCAGGGGTACTGAAACTCATCAATTAGGTTACCGGCTGGCGACGGAATTAAATTTACCATTGTATGCTGTTGATTACAGGGATGCACAATTCCCTTTTGACAGTCTTGTAAAATCCGCAACAGAAGCTAAGCAATTTAACCTCCTTGGCTATATGAAAAAATCGATCGATAGTGTGCAAAATGATTTTAATGAATCGCTGAAGAAAAATACGATCAGGGAATTATTACTGAATCAAAATACAGATGCTGCCGCTGAATTGCAGGTAGGTGGTTATTTTGATTTTCTTGTTGCAGGTAAAGAAGGCAATCATGTCGGGTCATACTTAACCAGTGAATGGTGGAGAAGGAATATGATCATTTATGAAAACATTTTAAAGAGGTTGGATGGAAAGGAAAAGAAGATCCTGGTGATCTTTGGATCCGGGCATACCGCATTATTAAAAGAAATGATGAAGTACAATAAAAATTTTGAATTGGTGCCATTAGAATCCATATTTTAATTTTTTTATTTTACTCTTTTATAATCGTTGACATCGTAAGTAAGGATGTTGAACTTATTTTGATCATTAGTTTTTTATCCAGCAAAAACCATTCAGAGCTGAGTCACCTCCGGCTCCTGGAAAATAAAAAAATATGAAGTTTTTATTTAAGGCTGGAATAAACCATCACTTCAAACTTAGTTTCAACGTCTCCATGACTATTAGGATTCTGTTGTGTCATAAAGAGGCAAACAAGTTTTGCTTTGGGATCGGCCCAATAAGTAGTGCCATAATAGCCACCCCATGAAAATGAACCTGCATTGCGTGATTCTTTTGCCGCAGATTTTTCTGAAGTAATTCCAAATCCCAATCCCATATTATCATCGCCGAACATTCCATCTTTTAGTTGGCCGCTGGTAATCATCTCTACTGTTCTTTTTGATAATATTTGACGACCATTATACTTGCCGCCGTTTAATAACATTTGCATGAAGATGGCATAATCCCATGCGGTGGAAGAAAGACCGGCGCCGCCAGAAAAATAATTTTTCTTCATGATGGGATAATCCGGATCGATATTGCGAAATGTATGATTCCACGGAATAATTTTTTGTAATGAATCTTCAGTGTAAACAGTTGCTAATCGATTAGCTTTAGATGCAGGCACATTGAAGTAAGTATCTTTCATTCCTAATGGTTCAAAAATATTTTTCCTGAAAAAATCTTCGAGGTTCATTCCGCTGATCACTTCTATTAAACATCCCAACAGGTCGGCGTTTAATCCATATTGCCATTTTTCACCCGGTTGAAAGCTTAAAGGAAGTTTGCCGAGGGATTTCATTCTTTCCAAAAGATCTGCGTCAAAATAACCAAGGCCTGAGGGAATATGATTTTTTGAATAAATAGCTGCAACTTTTGAACTACCTATATCAGTATAATCAAGACCCGATGTATGCGTTAGTAGCTGGCGAAAAGTGATCTCGCTTTTTGCAGGAATGGTAGTGTAGGTAGTATCTGATTCATTGAACTTATCCAACACATTAGGATTTTTAAATTCAGGTATAAAATCTGAAATAGGTTGATCAAGCAAAAGTTTGCCTTGTTCGTATAATATCATAATGCCTATACTGGTAATTGCTTTTGTTTGTGACATGATGCGGAAGATGGCATCATTCTTCATAGGTTTTTTTGTTGCTACATCCGCATATCCATATCCTTTAAATTGTACGACCTGGTTATCTTTTATCACAATGGAAACCGCTCCAGTCAACCAGTTTTTACTGATATACTCATTTACCAATCCATCGATCTTCGCTAATCTTTCATAATCGACAGTATTGTTTTTTGAACTGGTTTGTATTACCTGCGACTGACACAGCAACGACATAAACAGGAAAAAAAATGGAACAAGAACAGTGCGGAGGTTGATGATCTTTATCATAGCAAGTTTTATATTTAATGAGAAAGATAATGCAAAATAAAAAAATGCTTTTTTCAGCTCATTTATTGCTTTTCCAATGAGCAATAAGAATGAACTGTTCA
>DASYQG010000422.1:0-5957 GCA_036005825.1 Chitinophagaceae bacterium
GCTACATCGCAATCAGCGACTTTAATTTGAAGATCTTTTCTCTGGGTGGCAAGCAGTTCGCCATTCCTCCATTCTTTTACACAAACAGTCACTACATAAATACCAGCTGCAGGAGCAGTGCCGGTTATCATACCATTTGAAGCATTGATCGTGACACCACTTCCCATGGGTGAGCCTCCACTATAGGGCGAATTATAGCTAAGAGGAATATAAGGCGGTGGCGCCGGTGGGTTTGGCACAGTCCCACCGGTATTATTATATCCTTCACAAAATTCATAAGTAAGAATATCACCATCAGCGTCTGTAGCGCCAAAGTTGTATGTAAATGGATATCCAGCACAAATAATCACTGTATCTATTCCAAGAAATTTAGCACTGTTATTTGCCGGGCCGGTTGGCTCTATTGAATTTCCAGGTATCTCACCGGCATAAGTCACACCAAAGTTTGAAGAGGGGGAAGTAATATTTGTGATACCCGCTACCCTGCAACAACGTGCATATGAAACTGTGTAACCAAATGGTGAACCAGGAAGAGTTACATTAAAATTATAAAATCCAACCTGGTACGAAACGATTGGCGGGTTAACAATACAAGGCCCGGGAGTCGCCGTAAGTATCATACTTGTTGTCATTGCTACACCACCAGCGGGGGAACTCCATATCAATGCATTATTAGCCTTACTATAAATAGCAATGTTTACAGATGGATCTAAAGCGGTTGCGCTGGTTGCATCTCTAAAGAGCTTTAAAGTTACTGCGTACGTGTAATTACCACCTGCCTGGCTTACAAGAGTATAAGAAATTTCACCGCCAGTTATATGATTTGCATAAGAAGATAGTGTCAGTAATAACACAACAATAAGACTTAAAAGCTTTGTCTTCATTTTCTGAGGCTAACTGAGTTTTCATTTCTCCACCAAAAATTCTTCTAATATCCGGTTGGCGTTTTGTGTCTCTTCCATCATTCCCATGTGGCCGGATTTTTTCAAGAGGTGAAAATAAGATTTTTCAGGCAGATGACACTGCTTCAGCACGTCGTTTAGAGGAACGGCAACATCATGTTCACCGGCAATAAAAAGCACGGAGTTTTTCGTGGTTTTCAAAATAGAAGTTCGATCAGGGCGGTTCATCATTGCCTCATAATAAGAAATGAGTGCTTTGGGGGTAAAGGCTTTTAAACTTTCGATAAAATTGTTTATTGAGTTTGGTATTTGTTCTTTAGAATTTGGGGAGAAAAGATTGGGCGTTGAGGTTTTTAAAAACTCAAAAGCGCCATGTTGTTTTATAAACTCAATTCCTTTTTTGCGGGTTTCTTTTTTTTCTTCGGTATCAGGAAATGCAGATGAATGAAAAAGACCAAAAGCATTTATATGGTTCCAATAACTTTCAACAAGAGCTAATGTGATATAACCTCCCATGCTGTGAGCGATCACCGTACACTTATCAATGTTTTCTTCATGAATAATTGTGTGCAATACTTCTGCCATTCCCTCCATGCTCATATCGTTGATCATTTCTGATTGACCACTTCCGGGAAGGTCGGGAACGATAAGATGGTATTTGCCTTTTAAGTACTCAACCTGTTTATCCCATACATTTCCATCTTCACCAAAACCATGAACCAGCATTACAGGATCACCACTGCCAATGCTGCGGTAAAGTATTTTTTTGGTTTGGTATAAAATTGTTTTTTCCACTAAAAGTTTCTTTTGCTTAAGAAAAAACTTCTTATTAAAATAATCCCAACTAAAGGAAGTAAAGCTGTATTGAATTGTTGTGGGAGAAAGAACCATGCCAGTAATAAAGCGATCGTATAAAAAAAGATAAAGCGGAAGTAGTTATTGACCCATTGTTTTTTGTTGAACAGTATAAAAGCAACCGGTAAATGGGTTGGCAATGCCCATAGCAGATTGAAATTATTCTTACACATGGCATGCTCTGTTCCAAACCACATGAATAAGATCAGTACACCTATCAATCCAACAATAACAAAGAAAAAGAAATCAAATATTTTGAGAAATAAATTCCATCTTTTAAAAAAGAATATACTCAACGAAGCGATCAATAAAAATAAAACTCCAAAAACAATAAAAGGGGTAATGCCTGACTTTGTTTTGTAAGCATCAAAATAATTCAACAGGATCTTTTTTTCACTTACTACGGGTTGTCCATTCAATTTAGAACTATCAAAGGCCATCAATAAATAATCAGGCAAGAACATCGCTTCACGATCAGTTACTTTTTTATCCATTGGATTTCCAAGAAGCATATCGATGCCTAACTTACTCCATTGTTGTCCACCTCTGTCAAGATATATATGTATTAAATTTCTGAAAGTGGTATTTGGTTTGGGTAAAATGTTTTTTGTTTCAAGTTGTTTGCCTGTTGCTTTTTCCAACATATCGCGAAGGCGGGTAGTGCAATTGTCATAATTAAAATCGTAGCGGTAGTATTTGTTTTCCTCTTTTGCATTTTCAAAAAGAGCAGCAATAAGTTTTGCCTTTTCTTCACATGAAATATTTATTGCCTGCTCCGTAATTCCCCTTTTGTAATAATCATATTCGGCAAGGAAGGAGGACAATGAATCAATAGAAACAAAATAAAGCAGCTTACCTTTTACAAACTTGTCGTAAAACTTAGGGTCATAAAAATCAAAAGTGCCATAATTAAAAACGAGATCGAAATTGTAAAAATTGTCCTTGACCCTTAATGCACTATGGCCAAAAGTGGAATAAAGTTCTGTGCCGGGTGTACAGGTGAGTAAACTAATACGTTGACCACAACTATCGGTTTGTGCTTGTGAAAAGTAAAAAGTAAAAAGCAAAAATGCAAAAAGCAGTCGCTTCACGTAAAATTATTTTGGTAAATGTAAAAGTTTATTTCACGCAAAGACGCAAAGAAATGCTAAGAACGCAAAGGAATTATTTCTGATTTGCTGAATAGAATTACAGAATGTACAAGTGTGCGACGCAACAAAAGTTTAATAGTAGCGATAGTGATGACTACAAAAAAACCATTATCACATCATCATATCGGCTAATCGGCACATTACTTCCTGCTGTAATTCGGCGCTTCTCTTGTTACTTCCACATCATGTGGATGACTTTCTTTCATGCCTGCATTGGTGATCTTAATAAATGTCGCTTTCTTCAGATCATCAATACTGCCTGCACCGCAATAACCCATACCAGCACGAAGACCGCCGGTATATTGATACACGATCTCTTTCAATGTCCCTTTGTATGCAACACGACCTTCAATTCCTTCGGGAACAAATTTCTTTACATCATCTTCCACATCCTGGAAATAACGATCGCTGCTACCCGTACTCATGGCGCCAAGTGAACCCATGCCTCGATACTCTTTGAATTTTCTTCCTTCATAAATTATAGTTTCACCCGGACTTTCTTCAGTGCCTGCAAACACACTCCCCATCATCACACAATCAGCACCGGCTGCAAGAGCTTTTACCATGTCGCCAGTATAACGAATACCTCCATCGGCAATAAGCGGAATATTTTTTTGTTTGAGTTCGCTGTATGCCTCCATCACAGCAGTGAGCTGTGGCACACCAGCACCCGCAACAATACGTGTGGTGCAAATTGATCCGGGCCCAATACCAACTTTTACTGCATCTGCACCGGCATCTGCTAATGCTTTTGCACCCGCAGCAGTTCCCACATTACCTGCGATCACATTCAAATTTTTAAAATTCTTTTTTACATCTTTCAGTGCATTGATGACTCCTTTGCTATGACCATGCGCACTATCAAGACCAATTACATCAACACCGACATTTTGTAATGCAGCAACACGATCAAGCAGATCTCTTGTGATGCCAACTCCGGCGCCAACCAATAATCTTCCGAAAGAATCTTTTACGGCATTGGGATGACTTTTTAGTTTTAATATATCACTGTATGTAAAAAGGCCTTTTAATTTTCCTTGCTTGTCAACGATCGGAAGTTTTTCAACTTTTGTTTTCTTAAAAAGTTGTTCTGCTTTTTTCAGGTCGGTTCCTTCTGGAGCAGTGTACAAATTCTCTTTTGTCATTACTTCACTCACTTTTCTTTTTGGATCATCTTCAAACCGAAGATCACGGTTGGTGAGAATGCCAACCAACTTACCTGCTTTATCAATAATAGGAATACCACCGATCTTATTTTCTCTCATTAATTTCAATGCATCACCAATTGTTGCATTTGCAAGAAGAGTAACCGGGTCAAGTATCAAACCGCTTTCACTACGTTTTACTTTACGTACCTGCGCCGCTTGTTCTTCAATACTCATATTCTTATGAAGCATACCGAGACCACCTTCTCTTGCTAATGCAATTGCAAGATTGGCTTCGGTTACCGTATCCATTGCAGCCGAAAGCAACGGTACATTCAGTGTAATATCTTTTGTAAGCCGGGTTTTTATTTCAACATCTCTCGGGAGCACCTGGCTATAGCCGGGTAATAAAAGCACATCATCAAATGTGAGTCCTTCGCCGAAAAATTTTTGAGATTGATTGTCTGTGGAGGGAATATTTCTTGTTGCCATGTGCAAAGATAGGGGGAGGAAAGGAATTTTAGATTTTTGCTCACTTGCAGAAGTTTTTTATTTCTCGCAGGGATCGCAACGATTAATTAAATGACGCAACGCCACGGACGCTGGCCCTCAGCCTGAAACAAAAATTTTTAACGGATCAACGTAACAGTTCCTTTCTTAAATACTTGTTGTTTTGTATCACGATTTGTGTAGGATAGCATCCAAACAAATACTCCGTTTTGTTGAGGAATTCCTTTTATCGTTCCATCCCACCTGTCTTTCCAGTTTGTTGACTGAAACACTAATTGCCCCCAACGATCATAAACCTTGAATTCATAATTATCAGCTTTCAGTGCATTATGCGGACCAAATCTGTCATTGAGCCCGTCATTATTGGGAGTAAAAGCAGTCGGTATATCGATAACACAAAAATCAAGGACAGTGAGAATTTTAGTTACACTATCACTGCATCCAAGAGCCCGGTTCGTCACCACTAATTTTACCGGGTATTTTATTTCACGACTAAGCGTTGGAAAAAGAAATGGCGGAGGATCTTTTAATAAACTCATTCCAATAGATCCATATGTCCATCGCCATGTATCGATGCTTCCTGTGCTTGTATTTTTAACCTCCAATTCATCTTCCGGGCAAATAACATCTTCCATCCCGAAAGATGCTTTTACTTCATTATTCAGTGCAATTACAACTGATGTTGAATCTGTACATACTCCGTTACTGACAAACAATTTTACATTATTTGTACTGGATGCCGAAGCTATAATTGATGTTGTCGGAGTAAATACAGCCGGGAAGCTATTGATATTCCATTTCCAATAATTTACATCATGAAGCCCATCATGCGAAAAGAATACAGTGTCTTTCAAACAACCATATAAGATGTTGTGTTGAAAATCGGCAGATACTGTATCAACTGTAACAAAGGAAAGTGATTGGAGCGGTGTTTCCTGTCCGCATTCATCGATCACCACATTACCATCGCTCCCGGCTTTTAGTGAAACAGTGTATGTTCCTTTTGCAGAGATGGGGGAAGAAAATTTTACAATGATATAATCTGTTTTATTATCGATACAATTTCCAAATGCGCCAATTACACTAACAGGTGAAGGACCTGCTACAGAAAAATCACTGCCATTGGCAGCAATAGTGCTGCAGTTTATTTTTTTAGGAAAATAAATTCTTATTGAATCAGGCGCACACCCAGGTTTGCCAACACTATCTGCAAAAATTGGTTGAGGCTTATTATATACAAATGGAATATTTTCACCGGGAGGTATCACGTTGTCACAATTATCACGAAGTGTATTGCCATCACTGCCATTGTTGATAACTAGACTATAATTTCCATTCGCAAGTGGTGCGGCCAGTGTTAATGTTATTTCATCAAAATCAAAACCGAAGCCACA
>DASYQG010000423.1:0-5016 GCA_036005825.1 Chitinophagaceae bacterium
ATTTATAATCATCTCAACTCATCCACGTTCACTCTTGTTGGTGTATCCTTTGCCGCAATAATGCTCCTTGAAGCCAATGCAATAGATTTAATGATCATTGCCATGTTTTCCATATCGAGTGTTTCTATTTGGTCGCTTACTTTATGATAGTTAGGTTCACTGTCCATTTTTGAAGTAGAAATTGTATGTGCCGGCACTCCTAGTCTTGCCAGTGTTGCATTATCGGACCGATAAAAAAGATTTTGTGTTGTATAAGGATCGGGATAAAATGTAAAACCTGTTCCTTCCAAATTCTTTTGCATGATGGCGCCCATATCTGTTTTCTCATACCCGGTGATATAAGCCGAGTTATTTCCCCATTTACTTTCAGTTCCGATCATTTCAAGATTGAACATCGCCATCACTTTTGCCGGATCAAATTGTCTTGAAAAATATTGTGAACCAAAACCGCCAACTTCTTCAGCAGTAAATGCAGCAAACACAATTGTTCTTTCATTGTTTCCAAGAGCTTTAAAATATTTTGCTAGCATGATCACTGCAGTTGTTCCTGCTGCGTCATCATTAGCGCCATTATAAATTGAATCTCCTTCAACAGGTTTACCAACACCTAAATGGTCATAATGCCCGGAAAAGATCACATATTCATCTTTTTTTGATTTACCAGGTAAGATCCCAACCACGTTCGCCAGTTTTTGTTCTGTTATATCATGACGGGCTTCAACCGTAAATGTTTTTGGATCTGTAGTTGTCAATACAAACACAACACTGTTGTCCATTTTAAACATTGCTCTTTTCAAACCGGTGAGACGAGGAAAATTTTTTGAATAACTCGTATCAACCAGTACCAGATAGTTTTTACCGGAACGGACGTACTTCATTACTTCACTTTGGAAATTTTTTCCTCCCTCTATTTTTACCTTTTCGTAACCAGATCTTTCATTAATGTTCAATGCTGGTTGACAAGTTATAACTACCACATTTTTAAAATCTACCGGTTCATCATCAAAACTACAGGAGCCGCTTATGAATTTCGGCGAAACCATTGCAAAATCCTGTCTGAAACTGCTGGAATTATTAAAGGTTTGCAAGCCAGCTTTCTTAAATTCATCAGCAATAAAATCAGCGGCTTTATCTATTTCCGGGCTGAATGTTTTGCGACCTTTCATTTCATCAGATGAAAGCGTTCTTTCAATTCTGTCTGCTTCTTTGGCATTGATGATAGCATCAGCATTCTGTCCAAAAACAAAAAAGGTTGTTGTCATCAACAACCCAATCAAAATAAATTTCTTCATGTAGTGTTGTAAATTTAAATGTGCTTCTTATTATTATTTGTTTATTCACCATTGACCACTCACCATTCACTTACAGGCTCATCATCTCTTTAAACTTCACAGTCTGCCTGCGGCTTACTTCTATTTTTTCGCCGCCTTTTAATTCAAGCAACAAGCCGCCATTAAAATAAGGTTCAATTTTATCGATCATGCGAAGGTTTACAATATGTTTTCTGTTTGCACGAAAAAAAGTTTTGGGATCTAATCTTTCTTCCAATGCATTCAGTGATTTAAGAATAAGTGGTTTGTTGCCACCAAAAAAAACTTTAGCATAATTGCCAACGCTTTCAAACAATCTTATATCCGATAATTTCACAAACCAACAGCGTTCACCATCTTTTACAAATACCTGGTCAGCTTCCGTTAAAATTGATTGATTGAAATTCTCTGGTATTATATGATTCTCCTTCACTTCAGCTACATGGAGTTTCTGCATAGCATCTGCAAGACGTTTTGGCTCGATAGGTTTTAATAAATAATCGAGTGCATTTACTTCAAAAGCTTTCAGCGCATATTCATCGTAAGCAGTTGTAAATATCACATGTGGTGCCCTTTCTAATTCTGCTAACATATCAAAACCAGTTTTACCTGGCATTTGAATATCCAAAAAAACAAGATCTGGTTGCAGGCTGTCGATCTTATTTATTCCTTCATCAGCATTAGCCGCTTCATCAACTACTTCCACTTCAGGATAATCCTGTAAAAGTTTTCTAAGCTCCGTTCTTGCAAGCCTTTCGTCATCGATAATTATTGCTCTCATGTAGGATGATTTATATACTCATTTGTACCGGAAGCATCACTCTTGCTTCCACAATTTCAGTAGTTAATTGTTTTACGCTGAATCTTGCTTTTTCTCCATATAAAAGACTTAACCTGTTCAACGTACTTGGTAATCCAAAACCTTCACCTTTTACTGTTCCATTCATCAGCTTACCAGTATTTTGAACAGAAAGTTCATGATAATTATCTTTAAAGTCAGAAACGATCTTGATCTTTCCGCCTGTTATTTGTTTGCTAATGCCATGCTTAATTGCATTCTCTACCAATGTTTGCAACATCATTGGCGGTACTGGTTGATCCAAAGTATCTTCATCAATTTCATATTCCACCCGAAGCCGATCTTCAAATCGCATATTTTCCAATGCGAGATAATCTTTTACAATATTCAATTCCTTTTCCAGTGAAACAAATTCGAGCTTATCTGTTTGCATACTGCTTCGCAAAATATTACTTAACTCAGTGATCGAATTTCTTGCCCTGGCTGGATCTTCGTCGATCAATGCACGAATACCATTCAATGAATTAAAAATAAAATGAGGATTGATATGTGCTTTGATCGTTTTTAATTCTAATTCTTTTACTAATGCTTCCAGTTTCAATGTATCCAATTGCTGCTTCTGGCTCTTGGTTATAAAATGATACATGAAGTAAATGATGTTCCATATAAAGAATAATATGAAAATAGAGAAGGCGCCACTTAATACGAGTAAAAAGAAATTATCGTTGAAGGCTCTTTCGTTTTTGTTTTGCAGGTTAAACTGCATCAGCAAAAGATTCACAAGGGTAGACGCAGCGAATGCGAATACAAGAGTAATTAGTATAAATCCAATTATCTGATGCTCGAGTCTTTTTTGAAGAAGATTAAACCCAATTACTATATATCTCATTACATGAGAAAGCAGGACGCCAGTAGTAATAAAAATGAGAAGCCTGAAATAGATTTTTTGCTGCTCTTCCGGTGAGCCCATTTTATCGAATGAATAAGCAAAAAAGATATTTATAAGGGAATATAAACCCCAACCAAATAACTGTGAAAGCCAATACCTCTTATTTCTTGACATAACGGGCATAAATATAAGTTCAAAATTAAAAGTTTCACCAGCCTTGCGCATGCTCTTTTGATTAGTGGTAAATAACACAGCTAAATGGAAAGATGCGCCGGGCTAAAACAATTTTATGACAGTTTTGTTAAAATACAGAATAAAGTTTTAAAACATTAATTTTACATCGTAAAAACAACACATGCAGATCACAGCAGGACCGCTTTTGCAAACAATCAATTCCCCGGAAGACCTTAAAAAACTATCCCGCGAAAAACTTCACCAGGTTTGTGATGAGCTTCGTCAATATATTATCGACGTTGTTAGCGTTCATGGCGGGCATTTTGGCGCCAGTCTTGGCGTGGTCGAACTAACAGTAGCACTCCATTATATATATAACACACCGTACGACCAGCTTGTGTGGGACGTTGGCCATCAGGCCTATGGACATAAAATTCTTACCGGTCGTCGTGATAATTTCCCAACAAACAGAAAATATAAGGGGCTCAGTGGTTTTCCTAAAAGAAGCGAAAGTGAGTATGATACATTTGGCGTTGGTCATTCCTCTACTTCTATATCCGCGGCATTAGGAATGGCGATGGCTGCAAAATACAAGGGTGAAAATGAAAGAAAAGTTGTTGCAGTCATCGGGGATGGGGCGATGACGGCTGGTATTGCATTTGAAGGTTTGAATCATGCCGGTGTTGCCGATGCTGATTTGTTGATCGTACTCAATGATAATTGCATGAGCATTGATCCGAATGTGGGCGCATTAAAGGAATATTTAACGGATATTACTACCTCTCCTACTTACAATAAATTTCGTGATGAGGTTTGGAATCTTCTCGGTAAGCTTCCTGTCGGCAAAAATTTTTCAAGAGACATGGCTTCAAAACTTGTAGCCGGAATGAAAGGAATGGTGAGTAAAAGCAGTAATTTATTTGAAGCATTGAATCTTCGTTATTTCGGACCAATTGACGGTCATAATATAACCAAGCTGGTAGATACTTTAAAAGATCTGAAAAATATTCCCGGTCCGAAATTGTTACATATAGTTACTGTAAAAGGTAAGGGATATGACCTTGCGGAAAAAGATCAAACCAAATGGCATGCTCCCGGTTTATTTGATAAAATAACTGGTGAGATACAGAAGAAAAAATTTGATCTGCCGCAACCGCCGAAATACCAGGATGTATTTGGTTATACAATTATTGAACTGGCAGAAAAGAATGAAAAGATATTTGGCATCACCCCGGCAATGCCATCCGGTTCATCATTAAAATATATGATGGAAAAAATGCCACATCGTGCATTTGATGTTGGCATTGCTGAACAACATGCTGTTACGCTTAGTGCAGGTATGGCGACACAAGGCATGAAAGTCTTTTGCAATATTTATTCTTCCTTCATGCAAAGAGCTTATGACCAGGTAGTGCATGATACAGCGATTCAAAATTTACCGGTGATATTTTGTTTAGATAGAGCAGGACTAGTTGGTGATGATGGCCCGACACACCATGGTTGTTATGATATTGCTTATATGCGCTGCATTCCAAATATGATAGTTAGTTCCCCGATGAATGAAAGCGAATTGCGCAACCTTATGTATACCGCACAATTGGAATCAACACAAAATCCATTTGTGATCCGTTATCCTCGTGGTGAAGGTGTAATGCCTGAATGGAAAACTGAGATGAAAGAGATTAAGATCGGCACCGGCAGAAAATTAAAAGATGGAGCTGATATCGCCATTCTTACTCTTGGTCATCCTGGAAATTTTGCTGCAGCTGCTATTCGTGATTTGAAAAATGATGGCCTGAACCCTGCACATTATGATATGCGTTTCGCAAAACCATTGGATGAAG
>DASYQG010000424.1:0-7456 GCA_036005825.1 Chitinophagaceae bacterium
ATTTATAATCAACCATGCGAAGGTCTTTTGTATTGAAAAAATTTCCAGTGAGGATCTTGTATTTAGAAACACCGGTGGTTCCTAATTTCAATTCCTGCTCTATACCAAATTCGAGATAATCAAAATCCACTACACTTTCAAATACACCCGGAATTCCTTTTCTCCAGCTTACATAAAACGTGGGCCACTTGGAACCAATAATAATTTTTTCTCTTGGCTCACGAATGAAACGCTGGAAGGGTGTGTATTGCAAACGAACTCTTCCATACAATGCATTGTATGGATCGAAAGGGACCGGCTCATTCACCACGCACAAAACAGTATCCAGCTTTGGATTTGTGTCATAGTCAACTACAGAAGTGCGTAATGCATAATCTGCATTTATAAAAAAGACCAGGCCATTTAGTAATTCAAGTCCATGACTGATCCCGAAAGCCTGGTTGAGATAAAAATTATTCCGCTTGAGCATATTGATCCATGCATCACCCTGGAAAATATATTGAAAGTCACGCTGTGCTGAAATATTAATAAAACTGCCATTAAAAGGATTGTATTTGTGAGTGATGCTTATATTGCCATTCACATCCTGGTTCCTGAAACCATAACTGATATTGCTAAACACTGACAAGGTTCTTTTGGATGGAAATGTTTTAAGATAGCCAACACTTCCTTTTATCCGCAATCCACCAAATCGAAACGGATCAATGCAATCCGTTATCGGTGGCAAATACCATGTACGATTTTTTTCACGATCATATTTAGTTTGTCCGAATAGCAAAACCTTTGGCCATGTTACTCTATTGGTTATCCTGTCAATAGAATCGAGATATGGTTTGCTGGTGGTAACACGAAACATGCTATCCTTATAATGAATGAAGCGAATCTCTTTTGCTGTCAACGGTTCTGTTCTTGTTTGTTGCCAAAAACTGCTGTCACGATCATAAGCCTCCTGTGAAGTGGAGCTCAGTTCTGTACCGAAATATTTTTTAGGGAACTCTTTATTGAATTCAAAATCTTTATAAGAAGCGATCGTTTCTCCCGACAATTTTCCTTTCCCGGTCTTTGAATAATAAGTGAATTGCTGTCGGGTGATCATCCAGGCTTTATTATCAATAAAACTGTATTGCTGGTCTATTTCAAAATGATCATACTCTGGTATATGAAAACCCGGTAATGTGAAGTGTGCACTTAAGATCACCCAGGCACTGTCAAGGATCTTTATCTCGCCTTCAACAGTTACATTACTTAATTGTCTTGGCTTTACGCTGATGGTATAGATTTTTTTGCCATCCTCGTGTTTTATATTAATGACCTTGTATCTGTATGCAGCCAGGCCGCTGTAACTAACTGGTGATAAAAACGGGACCTCGGATAATACGCTTGATCGAATAAGATTATTATACAAATTAAAATTGCCTTCAGTTAATGAGAGATAAAAAAGTGATTCCGGATTTCCTCTTTTTACAACTCCTGTTCTTTCTTCTTTAACACGGTTGTCATTCTCATGATCGTATCTTAAATAAATTTCTGCCATTGACATCCGCTGCAGATCGGCATTTAAAATAGCGGCAATCGTATCAACAGGCTTCTTTTTCGTTTTTATTTTACGTTGCGTTGAATCTTCCTGCGTAGCTCTTATATAAGCATTACAAGAATAAGGTCCGGCTGCTGCAAGAATTTCATCTTTATGCTTTATCACATTCCGAAGTATCTCTTCTGAACGGTCTTTCATTTTTCCTTTTACAACTACTTCAGAAAGATTTTTTGCCTCATCCGTTTCCAGGACAATATTCTGTACATAATCCTTATTAACGACAACATTTATCAAAAGAGTTTTATAACCGAGCATGCTGAAGGCCAGGTCATAGGTTCCTTCTTCAAGACGTAACTCATAACTGCCGTCTTCTTTTGAAATAGTTCCTTTAACTGATCCTTTTACCTGGATGCTTACCAATGCAAGCGGCTCAAGCTTATCATTAGTGACCTTCCCGGATACTTTAAAGTATTGTGCCTGTGAAGCGTAAACCCCAAAAAGAAGAATCAGCAATAAGCAGTAGCGATGGTGCATATTGGGGAGAATATTGACTGTAAAATTGCAAAAATTATAACGCAGATTCCTGATCCTATATTATTTTCTGAACGATTTAACAGCTTATGTTTTGAATAAAAAGGATTTAATTCGGGGCGTTAAGAGTATTTGTCAGCCAACAAATATGCTTCGCACAATTATTGCAGCATAATGCAGCACTAGCTTATAATTATTAAACTAACTGCATCGAGCCTATGAGAGAGGATCGTCAAAATACGACCAGAGAGGAGCTTGTGGATATTCTTGCCCAAAAAACGGAAAGGTTTACGCAATTATTGATGCATAAGAATTTTGGAACTGAGTATAAGGAATGCAAGAAAGCAATTCAGGAAATATTTGCAGAAATTGAGTTAAGAAAAAAAACAAAAGTTATAGGGCAAAATAAGCAACCAGCAACCTAATCTACTTCTTCACCCAAAATTCATCTTTCCATTCAGTGTTGCATTGTAATTCTTGTGGCAGATCTTTGAAGATCTCTTCTAATTGTTCAGGAGTAAGATTTTCTTCGGCGTAAGCAAACAATTGGCGTTCCTCAAACCGGATATGATTATTTATAAACTCCGCAAGCAGTTGCAGGGAGTTTGAATCTGGTTCTTTATCAAGAGAAATAACCAGGTCCCGTATCTGGGCATGTTCTTTAAACATTTGTTGTACTAATGCATTATCCGCAGGCAAAAACTTCACCAGTACTTTTTCTTCATCTTTAAAATGAGGCTTAATATGATTAGCCCAAAACCAACGGGTATAATTACAAAGTGTTTCAATAGGCGTTTTATTTACCAGGCCTTGCTTTATTTTCCATGCAAATAATAACCCATCATGATGTTCACGACTGAGCGGCGCTAATTCTTTACTTCGTTTAAGGGGCCTTATCTCTTCCATTTTGTAAAATTAATAAGATGTTTTTATGAGTGAAGATGATGTTTAGCATGAATTTGGCTGACCTTGATCAGGAGGTTTTAGGCTTCACGCAAAGGCGCAAAGATCACTTTGCAAGCTTATATTTAAACTTAGCGTCTTTGCGGTAACAAAAACGCCGGATAGAATTGTTTCAGTACAAGAGTGCGACGCAAGAGAAGTTCAATAGAATTACAAATGCTGGTAACATCAAACAAAAAACCTTAAACATCAAACTATTTCTTAACCAAATTTTACTTTCAACAATTTGTTTTCACACCTGTTAATAATTAACTTTAGGAAGTGATTGAGATAAGTCTTTATTTTAATCATCAAGGGGTCAAACATCTGAATAAAACAGGTGTAGTGAAAAATCTGGTAACCACCCTATGCCAGCATTGTGAAATTAAAAACAAAGTGAATTGACAGAAACGATCATCAACCTCGAAACCGTAAACCCTATCGAGTTCTTTGGCGTAAATAACGGCAAGCTCGACATTCTGAAAAAGAAATTTCCCCTCCTAAAGATCTTATCAAGGGGTACCCAGTTAAAACTCAGTGGTTCGCCTGAGCAGGTAACATCTGCCCGCGAAAAAATTGAACTCATCGTACAGTACCTGGAAAGGAACGGCCACATGAGTGAAAATTATTTCGAGCAGGTACTCGGCGGCGATGATGCTGAGACGGTTGACAATTTTATCGACCGCAATCCAAACGATGTGTTAGTGTTTGGCCCGAATGGTAAAACTGTTCGTGCAAGAACGGCTAATCAAAAACGTTTGGTGCAAATGGCCGAGAAGAATGATATCGTGTTTGCGATCGGTCCTGCGGGTACTGGTAAAACGTATACGGCCGTTGCTCTTGCTGTAAGAGCACTTAAGAATAAAGCCGTGAAGAAGATCATTCTTACACGTCCCGCAGTTGAAGCAGGTGAAAATCTTGGCTTTCTCCCTGGTGATCTGAAAGAAAAGATCGATCCATACCTGCGTCCGCTGTATGATGCATTGGATGATATGATACCTGCCGATAAGCTCGGTTATTATATGAGCACAAGAACTATTGAGATCGCTCCGCTGGCTTATATGCGTGGTCGTACTCTTGATAATGCATTTATCATTTTGGACGAAGCACAGAACGCCACAGATCTTCAATTGAAAATGTTTTTGACTCGTATCGGTTCGAACGCAAAAGCTATCATCACCGGCGATATCACACAAGTCGATCTTCCAAGGAATCAACGTAGCGGCCTGCAAAAAGCTTCCCGCATTCTTAAAAATATTGATGGTATTGCACACATTGAATTGGATGAAGATGATGTGGTGCGTCACCGCCTCGTGAAGCATATATTGAGAGCTTATGATAAAGAAAGAAAGGAAGAAGAGAATCGTGGAGAACATAAATAAGATTTTGTAGCCAGCATATTGCTACTATTAAGCTTTCGTTGCGACGCTCCGTTCATCGTTCTTTTCATCATTCAGCAATTGCGTCGTCCCGATAGATATCGGGATACTATAACAATTTTATTCGGCTATTAACCTATACCACCTTTTCCTTTTGGAAAGGGTGCTTTGTTTTATATAACTGTGAATTGAGTGATTAAAGGATTTTAGTACATTGCACCAATGAAAAGACTATTCCAAATAAGTTCACTCCTTTTGTTGTTTGCCTGTAACAATTCTGCAAAAGATTCGGAAGAGATAAAACCAGAAAATGGAATGGATGCTGCCAACAAATTTCTTCGCGCTGCCTTGGATGGCGATTATAAAAAAGCAAGAACTTATTTAGTGAAAGATTCCACTAATAGCCAGATGTTCGACATTTATGAAAAAGACTACAATAACAGTCTTCCCCCTGAAGATAAAAAAGCATACAAAACTGCCAGCATCCGTTTTCTGAAAGAAACCCATGAAGTAAATGACTCAACTACTATTGTACATTATTCAAATTCTTATAAAAACAGGCCCGACTCATTAAAAGTAGTAAAGCTTAATGGCCAGTGGTTTATTGATCTGAATTTTACTTTTCAACCAAAAGATTCAATTCCTAAATGATCAAAAACTTTTTGATAGTTGGATTAGGTGGCGGTGCAGGCAGCATGTTGCGTTATGCCGTACAAAAAATTTTCCAGGTACAGAGTGTCGCCGTATTTCCAACGGGTACTTTGCTGGTAAATATTGCAGGTTGCTTTTTGATCGGTATCTTATGGAGCATGGTTAGCCGTTCCTTTACATGGAATGAAGAAATGAAGCTATTATTAATGACAGGCTTTTGCGGCGGGTTCACTACGTTTTCGGCATTTACATTGGAAGGGATCGGATTGTTGAAAGAAAACAAGACAGCTTTATTTGTTATTTATTTAACCGCCAGTGTTGTTGGCGGGTTACTGGCAACTTTTATTGGTATTCGCATAGCTAAATAATTTTTTATGCTTACTGTTAATCATCCATGGCATGGCGCACATTATGGTGATAACGCCCCATTAGCCGTAAATGCAGTTATTGAAATATCAAAGGGAAGCCGTTCAAAATATGAAGTAGACAAGCCAACTGGTCTTTTAAAACTCGATCGTGTTATCTATTCATCGTTTCATTATCCTATCAATTATGGATTTATTCCACAGACTCTCGGGCAGGATGGCGATCCGCTTGATATCCTGGTATTCTGTTCCCAGGAAATACAGCCACTTTGTCTTGTTGAGGCAAATGTTATCGGGAATATGCAGATGATCGACCAGGGGCAAGTAGATGATAAGATTATTGCTGTAGCAGCACAAGATCCATCAGTTAACCATATTAAATCTGTAAAAGAATTCCCGCCGCATATTATTGCTGAACTCAGGAATTTTTTTGAACAATACAAAGTGCTGGAAAATAAAAAAGTTGTAATTGACAATTTCCAGGATAAAGAAACGGCTATGAAAGTCATTGATGATGCAATCTCTTTTTATAAAGACACTTTCAAAAAATAAAATCTGTGCAAACTAAACCAGGAAATATGACTATAGAAACAGTTTTACTGCTGATCATAGTTGGATTGGCAGCCGGCATATTAAGTGGCATGGTAGGTGTTGGCGGAGGGATCATCGTTGTTCCGGCACTTGTTATCTTTCTTGGCTTTTCCCAGCATCAGGCACAGGGAACATCACTTGGCTTGCTATTATTACCTGTAGGCATTCTTGCTGTAATGAATTATTATAATAAAGGATACATTGATATAAAAGTGGTAGCCATCATGAGTATTGCTTTTGTTTTCGGTGGATGGTTGGGTAGCAAACTTTCTTTATCTCTGCCACAAGACACAGTAAAAAAAATTTTTGCTATCGTACTTTTTTATACTGCTTTTCGTATGATGGGCTGGGATGTCCTATTTATTAAATGGATAAAAGGGATTTTCTGATGAAAAAAATTTTATTCTCTCTGCTCATAATAACAGTCAGTACCGCCTATTCCCAGAATCCATTGCAATCAATGTTAAAGACTTATTTTCGTACACATCCTTTTGATATGAGGTTCAGCAGCTTTATCGCTTCCCTGCAACAGGATCCATGGTTTACAATAGAAACATATAGCCGGCGCACTGATACCTCGTTTTTTTATTTATCGGGTACTTACAAAAACTTTAATCCTTTTCATTATCCGCCAAAAGAACTAAGACTTGTTCTTGCAGAAGAAGAGATCATTCATACAGATTCATTAAAGACCCATGATACCATAATGAATTTACAGTTGCTGGGAATAAGTGATAGCGGTATTGTAAACAGTAAGTTTGTAGAAAAGGAATTCAAGCGATTTCACAAAAACCAGGGGGATCGTTTCTCAAGTAATACTTATAATACACTTGAAGAAAAAAATGGCAAGATCACTGCCGAAATATATAATTATTTTGTTTTCCCTTTTTCAATTGCACCTATTACGATTGCATGGGGCCTGCTGCCTGAGACCAATCAATATGCTTTTACCATTACAATTCGCTTTAAAGTAAAAGAAAATATAGCTACCTATATTGTTAGCCCCGGTGAACTTTAAAACTTATTGTGAAATTTGACTTTCGCCGCATCATAGAAAATGAAATTAGCTATTTTCATCCCGTGAACCCAAAACTGCACAGACATATTAGTGACCAGGAATTGCTCGAAAGGTTTTATGCTAACCGCGATAACCAGTGGCTCGGCATTTTACTGGAGCGATATACATTGTTGCTATTGGGTGTTTGCATGAAGTATTTAAAAAACGAAGAACTGGCAAGAGATAGTGTACAGCAGATCTTCCTTAAAGCCATAACAGAATTGCAAAAATACCGGGTTGAATATTTTAAAAGCTGGGTATACATGGTTGCAAAAAATCATTGCCTCATGCAGTTGAGAGACAAGCCTGGTAAAAACACAGTTGAAGTAAAAGAAAGCATTGCAGCAGAAACTGATGAAACAGATAAAGAAAGTTTACTATTGAATGAAAAAACATATGAATACAT
>DASYQG010000425.1:0-5808 GCA_036005825.1 Chitinophagaceae bacterium
TCCACCGTTCAAAGCCATAAACTTGTTTCCTTTCAATTCAAAAGTCACGACAATGGGGTTTTCTGCTGTTATTTTTGAGTCTTTAAAAATTGAACAATAGTGTTCTGCTGCAGCTTTGGCTTGCCCATCAAACCATAAGCAAGGATAAATTTCTTTTTTCATGATTAAATTTTGTTCAAAAATATAACAGGGAAGGTGTGTTAAAATAGAACAAACCCGACAAAATCATTTTTACACTTCTTCACCAAAGCTGAGGTACTCTTTGGGAGTAATATTTGTAAACTCCCTGAATGACCTAATGTAATGGCTTTGATCTGCATATCCATTTTGAAATGCGATATCCGATAATTTGTGATGCCTTCGATTATTTAATTGAGTAAAAGCTGAATTGAATTGGCAGATCCGCCGGTAAAGATTAGGCGCTATACCAATATTTCTTTCGAACATTCTTTGAAAAGTTCTTTCAGTGATATGTAATTCCTTTTGAACAATGACCAGCGATTCTTTAGAAGGATCATTTGCAATTTGAGTTGTTGCATATTTTATTATCGGGGATTCAGTCTTAGCGTTGGTTATTAAACTAAAAATAAAATCATCCAATAAGTTGATCATATCCCCAACAGAGTCGGTGTTCAATAATCTTTCCTGGAGTTCAGCAGATCTTTGCAGGGATAACAAATTCAGGTCAATTGGCCTGTCAGTTAATTCCTGTGCTGATATTCCGAAAAGAGATAACAATGTATAAGGCTTAAAAAAGTAAGCGATCAAAGTGAAATCATCAGTTAATGTCAAAGACTCAGGTAAAACAGTTTGTCCGAATAGTGTGAGATGGTGTGAATTCTCATTCCCAAGTTTCCCTCTTACTGATTTAAAAAGTATAGTGGGAACGCCATTTGCATATAGTGGTAAAATAAACGGGGAAGTAATTTGCTTATTTTCAATTACCAGTATTCTATCTACATATTTTGAAATTTTTTCGCCTGGTATAATGTTTCTTGCTTTCACTTCTGTACAAATTTCTATTATTAAAAATAATAAGCTACTTACTTCAAATATTTATCAAACCAATCTACAAATTGATCCAGTTCGGGTTTCATGTCATCGGGATTATGACGTCCACCTTTTTTAATAATATAATTATTTGTAACACCTGCTTCCTTAAGCTTTGCTACAAATGTTTGCGATTGTTGTACCGGCACAGTCATATCAGCATCGCCATGGATAATGAATATTGGCGGATCATCGGATGAAACAGCATAGATAGGAGATATCTCCTTACCAATTTTATTTCTTGCAGCGGTATCGGTAACAGGATCATAAGTTAATGTTGAATTGTTCCAAACCCTGAAATCAAATGCTCCATAAACTCGTAATTGTTTTTGCACCTCCCTTTGATTTATCGTAGCAGCGCCAGGGAAGCCCCAGTTAAAAAAATCCGTTGGTGGAAACAAAACGGCCGCTGCCTGTACCCTTGAAGAAACTCTATCGACAGGATCGCTGGCATTTGCATTTATTTTTTCATCAGCAGTTGCAATTAACAACGAAAGATGTCCGCCGGCTGAACCTCCTTCAATTCCTATATGATCAGGATCGATACCCAATTGCTTTGCATTGTATCGTATATATCGTACCGCCCTTTTCAGATCATCGACCTGGTCAGGAATTGCATAACGAGGTTGCGAGCCCAGCACAACCATAAAGACATTGTATCCCTTGTCAAGGTATTCTCTCTTATAATAAACACCTCTTTCTACCATTGTGAAATTAGAGAACCAACTGCCGGCTTGCACACTGATGATCGCTTTACCGTTTGACTTTACTTTTGGTTTTAATTGTGTCATCAACAACCCCATTCCATCTTTTCTTCCGTAAACAAATTCTTCCTGGGGATATGTGTTGCCTTCCGCTTGTTTTTGAGCAGTCGCAAGTAATGGTTTCCAGCGTTTGTCCGATTGTAAAGTAGCCAGCTCTTTAGCACTCTCAATATTTTTATAATCGCTTGGTGTCAGCTTATCATTTTTTGAAAGCTTGTCGAGTATATAAAATGCACTGTCGGACGAATTAGCCATCGCCCATGATGAAGCGGCGGATATATATCTGTTGAAGCCTGCAGCTGAGCCTTGTAATTTTATTCCTTCGTTATAAGCAACGGCGGCGTTCTTAAAATCTTTTAGAGTATAAAGAGAATCTGCCTTTCTATAAAGTTGGTTTGCATTTTGGGCAATTGAAAATACTATGGTCAGATTGCAGAAAAGAATCAGAATTATATTTTTCATAATAGCTATAAGTTGTTGTATTATTATGATCTAAGTTGTAGGTGTCTCCAGTTGTAAGATAAGATCGATTTGAACGGAGGCGCCGAAAGGTAGCTGGCTAACACCGGTTGCTGTCCGGGCATGTTGTCCATTCTTTCCAAATAGTTCAACTAATAAGTCTGAAGCTCCATCAAGTACATTGGGTTGATTTGTAAATTTGGGTGAAGAACGAATAAATCCGTGGACTTTAATTACCTCGCAGATCAGATCTAAATTTCCTATCTCTTTCCTGATGATAGATAAAATTAGAAGAATTGTATCCCTCGCTGCCACCTTAGCATCTTTTTCAGTAATGTCAGTTCCTACTTCGCCTCTAAGGTCACTTACTCTGCCTGATACAAAAAGCAAATCGCCAAAGCGTTTGCACCCTAAATAATTAGCGACAGAAGGTTTCGCCGGTTCTAATTGAAGTCCAAGTTTTTTTATTTTGTCTTCAACGATACTCATTACTGTTGACTTTAAGAAGGGATAAGATAGTAAACTTTTTATCTACACAACTTGAAACAAATAAAACATTAAACTTCCTGCGTCCACTTATCTCTTTCATCTGGCGAAAATTTCCAGGGAGCAAAATTATTTTCAACATTGTTGAACATTGCGTTCCATTCTTGTGGCGCATTGCTTTCTTCCATTACCAAAGAACGACGAAGTTCGAGAATGATCTCAAGAGGAGAAATGGAAACAGGACATTCTTCCACACAAGCATTGCAGGTAGTGCATGCACGCAGCTCTTCTACAGAAATATAATCATGTAACAATTTTTTACCATCATCCTTATATACTTTATTTACATTTATATTCTTTCCAACATCTTCGAGCCGATCTCTCGTGTCCATCATAATTTTTCTTGGCGATAAAGCTTTACCGGTCTGTGTAGCGGGACAAGCGGCTGAACAGCGACCACACTCGGTACAACTATATGCGTCCATTAAATTTCTCCAGCTAAGATCAAAGACATCTTTGGCTCCGAAGTTTGCAGGTGGCGCTGCATCAAGTGGCGCCAGCTCTGGTTGCATAGCATACAAAACTTCTTTCTGCACATCTGGCATATTTCTCATTTCACCTTTTGGCTCCAGTCTTGCATAGTATGCATTCGGGAAAGCAAGAATGATATGAAGGTGTTTTGAATAAGGCAGGTAATTTAAGAAAGCAAAGATGCCGACAATATGCAGCCACCATGCGCCACGTTCCAGAGTAAGCAAGGTTGAGGCTGAGGTTGAGTTTAATGATGAAGAGAAGAATCCGCTAACAAGAAAACTTCCGGTATCATGATAATGTTCATTTCCTTGTAACTGCAAGGCTCTATCGGAAGTATTCAAAGTAAGAAATAATAGCATCAGGATAATCTCCGTTATCAAAATATAATTGGCATCACTTCTTGGCCAACCATCAAGGTCTTTACTGATAAATCTTTTTAGTTTGATGATATTTCTTCTTATAAGAAAAATGACACAGCCCAGTGTTACAAGTACAGCCAGTACTTCAAATGCATTGATGAGAAAGGTATAAAAGCCACCAAGTGGTGTGGCGAATAAACGATGTGTTCCAAAAATTCCATCCAATACTATTTCCAGTACTTCAATATTGATAATTATGAAACCAGCATAAACAAAAAAATGCAGGATAGCTACCAATGGGTTTCTAAACATTTTCTTTTGTCCGAATGCCAATAACAAAACATTTTTCCATCGTTGGCCTTTGTTATTGCTGAAATCCTCATCACGACCGAGCTTGATATTACGGCTGATCTCTTTTACTTTTTTTGTAAAGAACCAGATGGAGATAATGGAAACAAGAACAAATAAAATCTGCTGAAGGATTTGCATGACCAATCAATTACATTTGCTAAATTAAGTGTTTAAAAGTTAAATTGTTCAATTGACAAATTGTTATGACCACAGATAAAAAATATATTCTATCAAAAGAAGTTGTAGAAAAAAAACTGCGTCGCATGGCGTATGAAATATTGGAAAATAATATTGATGAAAAAGTGATCATTCTTGCAGGGGTTAGAGAAAGCGGGGGTGTGGTGGCAAAAGTGATCCAGCAAATGCTTAGTGAAATATCTTCAATTAAAACAGAACTTATCACCGTCACCCTTGATAAAAAAGAACCAACCGAAGTCTCGTTGAGTAAGTCAATTGATTTTAACGGGAAAGTTATAATCTTAATCGATGATGTAAGCAATAGTGGCAAAACATTGCTGTATGCATTAAAACCTTTTATTGAATTTCATCCAAAGAAAATTCAAACATTGGTGCTGGTCGAGAGAACACATACCAGTTTCCCGGTAAGACCGGATTATGTTGGCTTATCTATTGCAACAACTTTGCAGGAGCATATTTTTGTGGAGGTAAAAAAAGATGAGATCTCGGGAGCATATCTTCAATAGCATGCCTTAGAAATGAATTGCATGTACTTTAAGCTTTCCGTTCGATAACTCAAGACTTGGTGTTGGAAATTTGAAAGCATCAAGGAAACCTAGTAAAACTTTTACCCCTTTTTTATTTGTTTTTATTTTACTGAAATTCACATCGGGAGCAAGAAACCATTGCCTGTATCTTTTTATATCTGTTCTGTTGACAGGTATTCCCGTGTCTTCATCGATCCAGATATTTTGAAACCCGCCGAACATTCCATCGGCGCCATAACCAACAGCTACGTTTAGCCATGCGGGTATATTTGATCCCTGGAAAAATGATCTTAAATTGGCACTGAGCCAATAGGTTTGCCCGTTATAATCTTTCAACATTCTTTCTACGCTACTGCTTCCAAACAAGTCATCAGATCTTTCATTAAGCATTGGATCAGAATAATTTTTGTAGTGAAATGAGAATTTAAATTGAATACGTTGTTCTTCCCATCCAAGTTGCTGGCTGATAAATAGTCCTGAGCCCAGAATATTCGCTGCCATATCACTCCAGCTCCATCCCCATTTGGCAGAATGGGCATCAAGGAATTCAATTACGGTAAGATAAACTGTGCCACTCAAGCCGCCGATCCAGGTTGCTTTTTTGTTGGAAAGCCCGGCCCATTTCCACATATCTGTGGATGCACGACCCGTATTATATGCTGCCCATGCATGTCCAACCTTATCCATTTGCAGCCATTCTTTACTATCATCAAACGTATGGAAAGAAGTTTTAGGATAATCCTTGTACCAGGTATTACTGAAAATGATCAATGAAGCGCCATATCCTACTACATTGATACCACCAACCAACCATTGTCTTTTTCTTTTTTGTTCTGGTGTGAGGTAATAATAGGGTGAAACACCAAAAGTGTCAGTCGAAACTGTTCTTATGTTTTTTGATACACTATCAATTTTCAGTGTATCAATTTGTGAAAAACTAATAACCGGGAAGAAAAATATAATAATCAATATGGTGAAGAACGAACAAAACCCTGAACGGAACGTCGCAAGGAACGATGAGTTTTGCACAGGTGCTGGCTTCATTAAACAAAAATACGTTTCCTTTGGCTTTTCAGTTTC
>DASYQG010000426.1:0-8227 GCA_036005825.1 Chitinophagaceae bacterium
TGACAATGGACAGCAAATATTAATCTGTTCCTTTGCTAATGACAAAAAAGGGATTTTAATTATTGACGATACACATTTTTATTTCTACAGGCTCAAATGAAGATAACTGCCTACAACATTGGTATTGCCAATAGTGGGGCTTGACATTGAAACAATCAGCAGTTGTAATTCTATTGTGCTGCGGTTCGGGGCTCGACGAATAAAGCCCAGCATTAGTTCTTAATATTTATCTTAATCAAAAAGCCAGGCAGTGGTTCCGGCGGACGAATATAAAATTCCCCACCATCGGCAATACCTGCCCGTTGTGTATTATTTTGCAGACACACCCTGGCAATTCAAGAATTAAATCAAACCCCCTCATTACTAAACGAGTGTTTTTCTGTCCCTATTACCACTTCTCCGTCATGCTATAAACTTTCTTTGACGTTGAAATTATAAAATCAAGCGATCTTCTTCCCGCGCCTTCAATTAATAGAAAAAGGCAAGTGAGGATTTGCGCATAATCTGAACGTATCTCATGCAGCACAGCCCAAATTCCCATCTTTGGCGGAGCAGGAGGTAATGGCAATGGACTTGTGCCAAAATACAGACCAATTTTTGTACTAAGCACCGCGACTATCATTTGGATAATAAAATAAAAAGCTGTTATCCTTGTGAATAGCCCAAAAATCAAAAGCAGGCCACCAATAATTTCACCAGTTGCTATTATATGTGCAGTAGTTTCAGGAAAGGGAAAACCCAATTTTGTAAAACGTCCGACACCCTGGTTCACATACACGAATTTTAAAATGCCTTCCCAAAAAAAGACGCTTCCCGCCATCAGGCGAATAATTAAAATAGTTGATTGCCCTGTTACAGGCGGATTAAGAAACCAATTGATAACTTTTTTCATTTTTTAATTTTGTTGTAAATAGTTAATAGAAAATATTTGTTTATAAAAGACATTGGCAGAAAACCATTATCAAACGATAAATTAATTCTGCCAATGTTTGTAATTTGTTTTATTCAGAAAATTATGGGTTTACTATAAGGATACCAGACATTGGAAGCCCGTGTATCAAACAATGATAATTAAAGGTGCCTGCAACAGTTGTAGTGTAACTAAAAGAGCCGCCTCCGTTGATAGTGCCACTGCTGAAAGTAGTGCCATCATTTGAATCAACGGTGTGAGCATAACCATCGTCATTTTGCCATTTTACCACTGCCCCTTTATTGACTGTTACAGTTGCCGGAACAAAGGCCATATTATACATCCGAACTTGAACCGGTGAAGTGCCGCCGGGCGCAGACTCGGGGGCAGTATATGAACTACCCTTGTTACAGGAAAATGTTATCAGCCCGGTAATAGCGATAATCCCACTTAGTTTGAAAAAATTTTTCTTGTTCATGATTAATGTTTTAATTGAATTTGTTGTTTAAAATATTTGATAATAAAAATCTTTGATACTAGCCGATATTAAATAGTGACTGACCCTGCAGGGTGTTTTACGGTTCTAATCTGTTTTATCCGGGTGGGGAGTTCCATGGTGACAACTGCTGCAGGATATAGTCAGTACACTATCACCTATTAAGGGGTGTTCCACTCCAAAATATTTTTTATTGATGTCCAATGTCATAAGCATCATAGAACGGGCAATTTCTTTTTCCGGTTTTTCATCACTTGCATAATCAAGATGCAGTGACTCTTTTTCCTGGGCATGGCAATAATTACATCCAACTCCTAACCCATCCTGGAATTCATCAACCATTATTTTTTGTAAATCTTTTGAACTGATGTCCTTTGGCAGTACTTTCAGGTTTTTGAAATCATCTTTTTTATGAGGGGGTTCTATGACAGCAACGCTGACTGCTATTATAGGAATTAATGTCCCGAACACCGTGATTTTTTTATTTATTTGCATAGCTAAAAAATTGTAGAGAATTGTTCAAAAAGGTTAGCTTTTTGATTTTTAGAAGGAGAATTTATTTTTTGGCCAGTACACTTAACTGTACTTCCAGATTATCTGAAATAACGCTTGCATCTCCCACGCCAAAATCTCGCCTGTTTATATTGAATTCACCTTTGAAAAGATATCCTTCATTTGTTGCAGTCGCAGTAAAAGGGAATGATATATCCTTTGTTTGATTTTTAATTGTAAGCTTTCCAAAAATAAATAGTACTCCGGGCTTGTTTGATAACGTCACCCTGGTGGAAACAAAACGAATCCGGGGATAATTTTTTACATCAAAATATGTGTCCTTCCTCAAGTGATTATCCCGCATTTCAATACCTGTATTTATAGAATTGGCATCAACACTTACATCAAAGCTTGCTTCATCCGGATGGTTGATATCAAACTTGATATATCCCTGCAGGCCGGTAAAGGAACCACCGGTGTTGATGCCAAAGTTTTTTATTTTGAATTGTATCTCGGAGCCAACATCTATCGGCTTGTACTGTGCTATTGTAAGGGTACGGATCAATATTAATACAATTAAGAAAACACTTCTCTTCATTCTTCTATTTTGAAACTATTAATGATTAATTAACTGCTTACTATTTTATAGTATCATTGAGCGGTAACTTTTTCTTCCGTTTCTGTTAAAGGCATGTCGGTAATAGCAAGCGTATGGTCGTGTTCAACGTAGTTCACACTTGTTAACCCTAACACATTTCTGAGTTTTTCTGCCGGCACTTTCATTGGACCGGGTGATGGAGCACTGCCAGGGGCTGGTTGTGGAAATGCGGTTGACATTGCCGTGTGAAATGTGATATTGCCTTCAATTTTTTGTATGGTTTGATGAATATGACCGTTCAGAACTGATACTGAACCAAAACGTTTCAGATAAGAAAGAGCCCTTTCACTGTCGGAAGTTCCCCAACCCCATTGCGGGTAAACAGCCCAAAGCGGAACGTGTGCAAAAACTACAATAGGCGTACTGCTTGAAAGTCTTTTCACATCTTTCTCAAGCCATTCAAGCTGAGCATTACCCAATACGCCAAGCCCACCATCTCCCTGGTTTAATACATTTACCAATCCTATAAAATGCACACCATGTGAATCAAAACTATACCAGCCATCTCCATTGGTTCCTTTTCCATAACGCTCCAGGTATAATTTTCCATTATCGGTTACATCGTGTTCTCCCGGAACATAAAATATTTTTTCACTTTTTACACTTTTCAAAGTTTGCTCCAGTATATCAAATTCATCAGCCTGGGCAAGATGTGTAAGGTCACCAGTATGCAAAATAAAAGATGGGGGTGTTGGCATTGCATTGATCTTTGTAATTGCCGCCTGCAAAGTTCCTACAACATCTGTATTTGCCGGTTTACTAAAGCCAATATGGCTATCGCTGATCTGAACAAAACTGAAATCTGATTTTGGAAGTAGTAAGCCTTTTTTTAGTTCACCTGTAGATTTGTCGATCATCTGGCTCATCCCATATGATTTCATGATTCCTCCCGACATCATCCACAATACACCTGTTCCCGCCCACGCCATACATTTTAAAAACCCGGCTCTGTCAATTCCATCTTTATTTTCATCCTTCTCAATGTGCTTTTCGTTTCCCATAATTTTATTTTTTTAATTAATTGAGACCACAAACCTCATTATTTCATTCCTTCGGATAAAACTATTTACAGCATCCATAGCTTTTTCTTGATTAAATAATCGTTTATCAAGCCTTTTACCTGCTTCATGTAACAAGATTGAAAAAACTGGAAACCAATGTTACCTTCGGGAAAATATAATTTTGAAACCAAGGAGCGTCATATACCATATTTTGTTTTGGGCAGGCATTTACCTTTTATGGGTTCTTATATTTCGGAGTTATTCAGTTTCGCTTAGCAGGACCATTACAATCGAGTTTTGTTATTTAATTTTTATAACAGCAGATTATTATGCTATCAGCGATTATATAATCCCCCGCTTTTTGCATAAAAGAAAATATGCTCTCTTTGTTTCAGCTACCGTAATTGTCATTGCGTTTTCAGCCTGGCTCAGGGCTTTAGTTGCCCTGCAAATGAACCGTCATTTTTTTCAGACTAATACCATAATTGACTTCGATACATTATACCTGAATTCAGTAGTTAATATTTCGCTTTGGGTATTGCTGGTTACGATTGGAAAAATGCTGATCGATAGAATGCAAACCCAACAACAATTAGAATTGTTGGAGAAAGAAAGAGTAAAAAACGAGTTAGATTATTTAAAAGCGCAGATCAACCCCCATGCACTTTTCAATTCATTAAATACCATATACGGTCACATTGATAAGACCAATCAGGTTGCAAGGAATATCTTACTGCATTTTTCAGAATTATTGCGGTATCAACTATATGATTGCAGCGCAGAAAAAGTGATTTTAGAAAAGGAAGTTGAGTATGTAAGAAACTATGTTGCCTTTCAACGCTTGCGAAAAAATGAAAATTTACATGTAACCCTGGAAATAGAAAATATTGAACCGAGGTTAAATATTGCCCCTCTTTTATTAGTCGTTCTTATTGAAAATGCTTTCAAATTTGTAAGTAATTTTTCGGATAAAGAAAATAAGATTGCAATCAAAATATTTATAGCAGGCACAAATTTGCATAGTTCTTTTTTTAATACAAAAGAAGTACATCAAACCGCCATTTCTGGAAATTCCAATGGTATTGGCATTGTCAATTTGAAAAGAAGATTAGAGTTGTTGTATCCCCTTAAATATAAGCTTACTACTAATATGGAGAATGATTTTTACGAAACAAATTTAACAATTGACCTAGCATGAAACTGAAATGTATTATAATAGATGATGAACCAATTGCACGAAAGGTGCTGCAGGAATTTATTGAAGAAATAGATTATTTAGAATTACTGGGTCAGGCCGAAAACCCTTTAAAAGCGATGTCATTGCTAAATGAAAATGATATTGACATCGTATTTTTAGATATTAATATGCCTAAAATAAACGGCATTGATTTTCTGAAAAATTCAAGGTTGAAGGCAAAAATTATTATGACAACTGCATATGCTGAGTATGCGGTTGAGGCATATGGATTAGATGTGTTGGATTATTTGGTAAAACCAATAGCTTTTGAACGTTTTCTCAAAGCTTGTAACAAAGCTAAAGAAGCAGGGAAAGTAATTGCAATAGCTCCGGACCAAACCGGTAAAGTTAACGACCACTTTTTTATTAAATGTAACAATCAAATAGAAAAAGTATTTTATGATGATTTAGTGTATGCAGAGGCAATGTTGAATTATGTAATGCTTTATACAAATTCAAAAAAGATGATGGTATATGTTACTATAAAAAGCTTAGAAGAGCAATTGCCTGCCAGCATCTTCCTTAAAGTACACAAATCTTTTATTGTGAACATAAACAAAATAAAAAGTATAGAAGGCAACATTTTGGATATCGGAAATCAAAAGATTACAATTAGTCAAAGCCTGCAACAAAAAGTTATTAGTGAAATTGTGAAAGACAAAATGATAAAGCGTTGACATAATACAACAGCGAACAACATTACATTGCCAAAATGCCAGCGACAGAATATATTTTAACTTTTGTACTTCTATTTAACTTTAGTGTTGCGGCCGAATGACAAGAATTCACTTCGGCAATGTATGAACGTAAGCCAATTTACTGTGGCTCCAAGTTCGGTTACCACAAAAGAAAACTAAATATGGCTCATGAAGGGAATGATATAATTGCTCGCATGGTACAGCCAGAATCACTAAAGAGCGAAGATTACCGGCCCTGGTCAAGAGGTCGCGGAATAGATGTATGGGCAATGATCTGTGCTTCTATTTCAGGTGATATAGAGACAATCAAAACGCTGGTAGCCCGTGATCCCAACCTCATTAATTGCGAGTACGAGTACTTCACACCTATCCGTTTTGCAGTGAGAGAGAACCAGCGCCACGTGGTTGATTTTTTACTTGAACGAGGCGTCAACCCTGCATATGAATCAGGAGACTCTCTTATTACTATAGCAAAGGATCGCGGGTACAACGAATTGGCTGCTTACTTAGGATCTATCCTTAAAGATCGTTATCATATCATTCCTGAAGGAAAGAACATTGCAGCTGCTATCAGGGCTTTCGATATTCGCGGGGTGCAAGAGTTGATTGAAAAGCAACAGGATTTAGTACATGCTGCAGACGAACGGGGAAACCAACCAATTCATTGGGCAGTGTTGACAAGACAATTAGACGTTATTGACTATCTGTTGGAACATGGTGCTAATATAAATGCAATGCGGCCAGATGGTGCGAAGCCACTCGATCTTACCAACGGCGATTATCACTACCGGAGTTGGTATCGCGACCTTCCCCCGAATGCAATCAAAAAACATGAAGTAGTCATTGGTTATTTGATGGCACGAGGCGCTTACTGTGATATATGTGTGGCGGCAAAAATTGGTTATTATGAACGTGTAAAAGAATTACTTGATAAAGATCCCGCCCTCGTTAATCGCCTTCCTTCTTATGTTGATTATTATTCAGGCCTGCCATTACGTTGTGCTGCGAGTGCCGGCCATTTGGAGATAGTGAAACTATTGCTTGAACGAGGCGCAAATCCTAATGAACCAGAACCGGGGATCGCACCACAGGGCGGAGCATTGCATGCTGCCATTGGAAGTAAACATTTCGAAATAGTAAAGCTATTGCTGGAGCATGGCGCCAATGCTGATGCAGAGGTTGAATCATCGGGCAATTGTCTTTTTATGGCAGAATGGGTGGACGCTCCCCAGGAGATGATCGATCTGGTTGCTGCCCATACGAGCAAGCCGCCTACTGGTTCGGATTCTAAATTAATGGACCTGGACTCGCTTCATCAGATGCTCCAGGCTAATCCCAAACTAGATGCTGATAAATTTTTGGGCACTATCATAAAAGAAGAAAAAAAGGAACGTCTTGATCTTATACTTCGCTATCAGCCGGATATTCTAAGTCGCAAGACAATAGATCCGTCGGCCTGGTGGGATAACAATACTTTCAAATCACCCCAGGTGGCACGATGGCTGATGGAAGGTGGACTCAATTCAAATTTGCGCAACTGGTTGGGCATTACGCGGCTTCATCGTTGTGCTGCCAACGGCGACATACCAATAGCAGAAGCTTTACTTGACTTTGGTGCCGATATTAACAGTATTGAAACCGAGTGGTATTCTACTCCACTTGGATGGGCAGCCCGGCACGGGCAAAAAACTATGGTAGAATGGTTATTGAAAGAAGGAGCCGACCCCTCACAACCCAAAAATAAACCCTGGGCTCTTCCGCTTGCATGGGCAGAGCGGCGAGGACACAAAGAGATTGCCGATTTGTTAAAACAACATAAAGCGAATCAATGATTTTTTATAAAACCTTTTAAATGGAAGCAAATTCTGAGATATACAACATTTACTTTGATGAAAAAATTAATTCCATTGTGATGGAATGGGATGGCTATGCGACAAGTAAGCAATTTAAACAAGGCACAGAGTTAATGCTGAATATGTTGATCAAGCATAAGTGCTCAAAAGTCTTGGCAGATATAAAAGACATGAAGATAATAGCGATGGAAGATCAGCAATGGCTGAATGAAGAGTTCTTACCAAGGGCCACAAAATTTGGGTTTAAAGCAATTGCTATTATTAAACCAGATTTCTATTTTAATAAAGTGGCGGTGGAAACAATTTCTTATAAAGTTGACAAGGAAAAGCTGACAATTAATTTTTTCGATAACAAAGATGAGGCAAAAGAATGGTTGAGTAAAATATGAACAACTAAAATTCGCTGCTTACAAATTCACAGAAATGCGTTGTCGTTTCAAGCACAGCCTCTCATTTGCTCAAACTAGCTTATGGAAATTGATTGCCTGCAAAAAAATACCTCATGTATCTTAGAAAAAAAATAACAGCTATCAAAAAACATTCAATATGAAACTCAAACATCTCCTATTACTCATTGCGTTTTTGTTTTCGATAAGTATGTATGGACAAGACACGGCCAAGAACAATAAAACAATTTTTGTTACAGGTGGTTCTTTCGGTAGGCCTTATATTCTGTATGTAGCATCACTCACCAATAAACCGAACCCGAAAATATGCTTTGTTCCAACCGCGTCAGCTGACAATGCAAACGGCATTGCTAACTGGTACGCCACATGTGAAGACCTTCCTGTAAAGCCATATGTTTTGCGAACATTTATTAATTCAAATCCGGGTCAGAAAACATTTGAAGAGATCATTCTGAGCATGGATGCAATAATAGTA
>DASYQG010000427.1:0-3739 GCA_036005825.1 Chitinophagaceae bacterium
AGTAATAGAAAAAGATGCACAAGTAGATACCACGCACTGGCAAGCTTATTTAGATCAGAATCTACAGTTGGACTCGTTGGCAATGGATACAATTCCTCCAGGAATATATGGTATTACCGTTATTTTCATAATTGACAAAAAAGGGTGCTTAACTGAGGTGAAAGCTCTAAATGATCCCGGCTATGGTTTAGGAATTAGAGTTATCAGAGTTATATCAGGATATGAACAATGGATTCCAGCAGAAAGAAACGGCCGTAAAGTGAGAGCATATCGAAAACAGGTGGTCACGATTATTTCAGGAAAAGAAAAATGTAAACGGTCTGAATTTATACTTTGATAGGAACCGAATGAATCGCAGCCGCCATCTCTTTAATTAATGAAGCATCTTTTTCAATTGCATTACCAACTACAATTAGATCGGCGCCAGCTTTGCAATTCAAATAAGCTTTTTCAGGACTTGTGATTCCACCACCAACTATCAATGGCACTTCAATATTTTTTGCAACTGCTTCGATCATGCTTTCATTGATAGCCCTCTTAGCGCCGCTGCCGCTGTCCATATAGATCAGTTTCATGCCAAGCATTTCACCAGCCATTGCGGTACACATGGCGATCTCATTTTTATCAGAAGGAATTGGAGAGGCGTTACTGATATAAGAAACCGTAGTAGGAGCGCCGCCATCTATTACCATATACCCAGTTGGCATTATTTCAAGCCCACTCATTTTTACAAACGGAGCAGACACTACATGTTGCCCGATGAGCAACTCTGCGTTTCTTCCTGATATTAATGATAGATATAAAAGAGCATCAGCATATTTGCTTACCTGGTTAGGACTACCTGGGAAAAGTATTACAGGGATTTTGCAATTGGTTTTTATGTATTGAACAACATCATCCAAATGATTGCTGATAACCAAACTGCCGCCAACCAAAAAATAATCCACTTTGGCGACAAGTGACAGATCGATCAATTCATCAAGCATGGAAGTATTCACTTTGTCCGGATCAATAAGAACGGCAAAAGATTTTTTTCCTTCCTTTTTTCTAAGCTGTAGCGATTGATAAACTCCTTGCTTCATTCGGGCATATTAATGTATGCAAAAATGCAAAAACTTTTCGTCTTTTTATGCTTTTTAAAAATAATAGATTTACGAGGGAAAAACAACAATAAATGGCTTAACAGTAGTTTAAAAAATGGTCTTTTCATTGGAGAACCCTGATCATTTATTTTTTGAAAAGTATAAAAATTATTGTTTTCATAGGAGAACTGAGTTGCTACATATCTTATGTTGATTTACCAAAAAAAATTTTGGTATAAATTTTATGTTTATTGTGCAAAAATCCTGAAACGTACTACTACGCTGCATTAGCAAATTTTCTGGTTCGCTTTTCCACATTGTGTTGATATTTGAGGGTTTGAAATACAAGATGATAAAAATATTTTCGTCTACACCTTTCGCCAGAAAGGTTGGATAACCCAGAACCGACAAAATCTTTACTTACTATGCCCATTAAAAAACAAGCTTCCGCTAAAAGCGGTTTGCAGTTCCCTCGTCGCTTCACTCGTGAAGATGTGAATGTATTTGATCTATTCGAATACGATTATCGTACTTCAGTAATTCGTAACCCGAGCGGTGAAGTGGTATTTGAAATGACCAATGTTGAAGTTCCCAAACAATGGAGCCAGATCGCTACCGATATTCTTGCCCAAAAATATTTTCGAAAGGCTGGCGTACCACAAACAGACGGAAGTCTGGGACGTGAAACTTCAGCAAAACAAGTTGCACACCGCATGGCAAATTGCTGGAGAGTGTGGGGTGAACGTTATGGATACTTTGCTTCAGAAAAAGATGCGCAGATTTTTTATGAAGAATTAGTGTATTCTATATTGAATCAAATGTGTGTGCCTAATAGCCCGCAATGGTTCAATACCGGTTTGTATGAAAGCTATGGCATTAAAGGAAAGCCACAAGGGCATTATTATGTTGATCAAAATGATGGTGAATTAAAAAGATCTACATCTGCATACGAACGTCCTCAGCCGCATGCATGTTTTATATTAAGTGTTAGCGATGACTTAGTGAATGAAGGTGGCATCATGGATCTGTGGGTTCGTGAAGCGAGAATATTTAAATATGGTTCTGGTGTTGGTACCAACTTTTCTCATTTAAGAGGTGAAGGTGAAAAATTGAGTGGTGGCGGTACATCATCTGGATTGATGAGTTTCTTAAAAATAGGTGACCGTGCAGCCGGCGCTATCAAAAGCGGTGGTACTACACGTCGTGCTGCTAAAATGGTTTGTCTCGATCTTGATCATCCGGAGATCGTTGAATTTGTTAACTGGAAAGTAGAAGAAGAGAAGAAAGTTGGCGCATTGATCTCTGCCGGTTATGCAAGTGATTACGAAGGCGAAGCATACAAAACAGTAAGCGGTCAGAATTCAAATAACTCTGTTCGTATTCCTAATGAATTTTTCAAAGTATTACAGGAAGATGGTGAATGGGAACTGAAAGGAAGAATGGATGGAAGAGTGATGAAAAAAATTCCTGCGAGAGAATTATGGAATCAAATTTCTTACGCTGCCTGGCGCTGCGCTGATCCGGGCACACAATATGATACTACTATTAATGAGTGGCATACTTGTCCTAAAGGTGGCCGCATTAATGCATCTAATCCTTGCAGCGAATACATGTTCCTGGATAATACAGCATGTAACCTTGCATCGGCTAACCTGATGACTTTTTTTGATAAAGAGAAAAATATTTTTGATGTTGAAGGCTATGAATACAATTGCCGGCTTTGGACGGTTGTGCTGGAAGTTTCCGTATTGATGGCGCAGTTTCCAAGTAAAGAAGTTGCTCAACTAAGTTATGAGTACAGAACACTTGGTTTAGGTTATGCTAACCTTGGTACACTATTAATGGTAAGCGGCATTCCTTATGACAGCGAAGAGGCAAGAGGAATTGCAGGAGCTCTTACTGCGATCATGACGGGTATATCTTACAAAACATCAGCAGAGATGGCGCAGGTGCTTGGCACTTTCCCAAGATATGAAGAGAACCGTGAAGATATGCTGCGTGTAATGCGTAATCACCGTCTCGCTGCTTACGATGCTGATAAATATGAAGGATTAAGTTTAAAACCACAAGGTATCAAAGCGCAATACTGCCCTGCTTATTTATTAACGGCCGCATGCAAAGCATGGGATGATGCAGTTGAGATGGGTGAAAAATATGGCTATCGCAATGCGCAGGCAACTGTAATTGCACCAACAGGAACGATCGGCCTGGTGATGGATTGCGATACTACAGGAGTTGAGCCTGATTTTGCATTGGTAAAATTCAAAAAGCTTTCTGGTGGTGGTTATTTCAAGATCATCAATCAATCAGTGCCTGCTGCATTAAGAAATCTTGGATACAGCGAAAAAGAAACTGATTCAATTATTAAATATGCAGTGGGTACAGCTTCATTTGCTGGTGCTCCATTTATTAATCATCAAACGTTAAGTGAAAAAGGATTTATTGCTGATGAGATAAAAAGATTGGATGCTGCCGTTATTGCTGCATTTGAAATTGGATTTGTTTTCAATAAATATACTTTGGGTGAAGAGTGCCTGCAACGTTTGGGCTTTACACCTGAACAATACAATGACTTTGAGTGGAGCCTGTTGGAAGCTCTTGGTTTCAGCGATGAAGAAATAGATGCTGCTAATGATTATGTATGCGGCACCGGAATG
>DASYQG010000428.1:0-2788 GCA_036005825.1 Chitinophagaceae bacterium
TATGCCATATTATTGGCAGATGACCTGAGTTTTGATATCACAGAATTAAATAAGGCCGAGCGGGTATTAAATCATATCATAACGGCCGGCGACAGTCTTGCACAGCTTTTAGGAAATAATGATATCATGAAAATTCCAGGAGGAAAATTATATTATTATGAATATTGGTCAGGCTGGCGATGGAGTATTATTTCAAGAGATGCTACGCTGCAACAATTAAAAAACTCCGGAGCATTGCGCTACATGAGCAATACGGAATTGGTAAGAAAAATTCTTGGCTATGAAGAATCTGTTCGTGTAATTTATATGCTTCAGAATAAATATGAGCCCGAAAAAGCAGACAACTGGAAGCTGGTGCAAAAAGTATTTTACCAGGACTATTTTAATATCCTTGATAAAGACCCCGAATTAACAAGAGATTCTTCAGTTAAAAATTTCATGAAGAATAATGTAAGAATGGATAGTTTTTTAAATACGAATTATCCATTATACACGTATGATAAAAATATTCTGTTTGAATTAAAAAATTGGGCCTATAATTCTTCAAGGAATTACCGGGTAACTGTGAAAGATATTATGACAATGAGAGCAAAAGCTTATGAAGTTATTGAAGCCTTAAAAAAAGAGTATCATCTTGAATAAATAATCTTCAACATGACACAAATAGTAAGCTGGGATCGAAAAAGAATTACTTCCGTCGATTTGCTTCGTGGCGCTGTGATGATCATCATGGCGCTTGATCATACCCGTGATTTTTTTCATTATGATGCGCAGCTAAATAATCCACTGAATCTTAATAATACCACGACAGCACTTTTTTTTACCCGGTGGATCACACATTTTTGTGCACCGGTATTTGTTTTTTTATCAGGTACATCAGCTTATCTGCAATCTGCACGCAAATCAAAAAAAGAACTGAGCATCTTTTTGATCAAAAGAGGTCTTTGGTTAATACTTGCAGAAGTTATTATCGTCAATCTTTTACTCACTTTTGATATAGGTTTTTCTTTCATTGCGCTCGAAGTTATTTGGGCAATTGGTATTAGTATGGTGATACTGGGATTGATGATTTGGTTGCCCTTTGAAATTATTTTGGCTGTTGGATTATTGATCGTGTTAGGTCACAATGCACTTGATTTTTATGAAAGGAACCAAACAACTCCGTTTGGTACAACGTATGGCCTTATTCATCGCCAGGGATCTCATCCTTTGTGGGGAAAGCACCAGTTATTAATTCTTTATCCATTTCTCCCGTGGACCGGTTTAATGATGCTTGGCTATTGCCTTGGAAAAGTTTTGAGAAATA
Organism: Chitinophagaceae bacterium; assembly: GCA_036005825.1. GTDB lineage: Bacteria > Bacteroidota > Bacteroidia > Chitinophagales > Chitinophagaceae > VBAS01. Next base: position 1,307 of record DASYQG010000428.1, read on the forward strand.
ATGATGCTGCTTACCGGAAAAGATTTTTGATCATCGCGGGAATATCGACCATTGCATTATTTATGATTCTTCGTTTTATAAATGTTTATGGTGATCCATCTCCATGGTCAACAAAAGGAAATGGCTTTTATACTTTTCTTTCCTTCATCAATTCAACTAAATATCCGCCTTCATTGTTTTTTATGTGTATGACAATTGGACCGGCATTATTGCTAATGACCTGGTGGGATAATATTGAAAATGGATTTACAAAAATTGTTTCGGTGTATGGCCGGGTACCGTTCTTTTATTTTTTAGCTCATCTATTAGTCATTCATTTTATTAGTGCTGTTACTTATTTTATGCGTGGTCATTCATGGGCAGAAGGAACAGCTAACCCTACCGCATTCGTAAAATTTATTCAACCAGGTGAAGGAGTTCAGCTAAGATATGTTTATCTTATCTGGATCTCAGTTGTGATCGTTTTATACCCGGTATGTAAATGGTATGACAGTTATAAAACAAATCATAAAGAAAAGAAATGGCTCAGCTATTTATAAATGGGCATAAAATAATTTCATGGAAATACATGCATACACTCACACATCAAGAATAAAATGGACACATTATCTATTGGAATTTTTAATGTCGTTTTTAGTTACTTGTTGCACCGCCCCTATACGAGCTCAACCATTACCGGATAGTTTATTAACCCGGTATAATATGGCTGATGACCAAAAACAAAAAGGGAAATATTTATGGACCTATTTCAAGACCGTTATATCAAATGACAGCAATGAAGTAAATAAGGCGCTGGTTATCTTGTCTTATTTCCAAAAACAAAAAGACGAAACCGGTGCTGATAATACACAATCATATATTGCTGACCGGCTGAACAGAAGAGGGGATTATCTCACCGGTCTAAATATGGCTCTTTCTGTTTTACCTAAAAGCGAAAAAAGAAAAGATACTATTGGGATCATTTATACTTACCGGACAATTTCCAACTGTTACGCTTTCGCACTAAATTTTGAAGCGGCATTCGCCTGGGGAAAAAAAGCGATCCCCTTTATTACTGCATTGAATGATGAGGTCGAATTGTCAAATACTTATAATGATCTTGGAGCTATTTATGCGCAATCCGGAATGACAGATTCCGGATTGGTATATGCGCAAAAAGCCGTCAATATCGATACAAGATTGGAAGACAAAAACAACCTGAGCTATTCCCTGAGCACTTTAGCCGAAAATTATATGGCAAATAAAGATTATGACCTGGCCTTGCCATTTTTAAAAAGGGCCTTGCAATATGCCGAGACAAATTCTGATGCATGGCCCCTTGCTTACGCCTATATGGACTGCGCGGTGACATATGCGGGATTAAAAAATTATGACAGCACAATCTATTATGCAAAGAAATGTATTCAGTTGTCCGGCAATACGGGATATAAGGAAACATTGATGAAATCATATAAAGTACTTTATACTCTTTTCGAAGAGAAC
>DASYQG010000429.1:0-1521 GCA_036005825.1 Chitinophagaceae bacterium
AAATATGAAACCAAACTTCTTCAAAGTCCCATTCACTTTACTCTAAGCTACTATAAAATGAAGAGTATTTTTCGGATGATGGTATGAAAGGTATATTTCAAATGCCAAGTTTTAAGATTTCTTTATGCCTGCCCGGAACGAGGCGAAGGGTTCGGTAATTCTATTCGGCTTTCATTGTTGTGAAGCTCTCCGGGCAAACCCCGGACTAACGAAAATTTAATTCAATCTCTTTATATAGATTCTGTCGGGAATGTTTCCAAACACAAATCGAGTTACATCACACAACCATAAATCTTTGTTTACAGATTTGTTCTCAAATTTTTTCATGTGATAATAACCTCCTCCAAGAATTGGATCGCAAAGTTCAGTAAGTACCAACTCATCTGCCCCATCAAAAAACTCCGTATTTATTTGAAGTGTTACTTCATTTTCTGTTTCGGCTATAATATCAAGCATTGTATCGGCACCCGAAATCATTTGCAAATCACCTTTATCACCTCCTTGCGCCAGGTATTCCGGAAGATCAATATACCACTCCATGCCTTCACGTACAAAGCGATGTATTTTCATAAAGTAAACATAAGTATGAATTAGGTATTTTGATGTCACTCCGATCTACTGGCATTTTGATATTAAACCATTGTTCTTGCTTTCTTTGTCCTTTTAGTAGTACCCAAGTAAATTATTGCTCCGAAAATTGGAACAAAAATTATAAAAATTAGCCATAGTAACTTTTGTGAATGCGAGATACTCTGATTATTTGCCAAATGATATATTGCATAAGCAATTATTACCAAAGAAATAATGCTTATGGCTGTCCAAATGATAAGACCTATACTTGGCGTTAATAGCTCCATGAATTATTTTTTTATTTTCGAGACTTCTAAAATTACGTACAACACAAGCTTCCCTGTAACTTAAAACTATTTTTTTTATACACTCCATCTAAATCAGTTAAATTGATAAAACTTGCCGCCCTTTGTATGTTTGAGAATAAAATATCGGAATGTCAATTTTCTTTATCTTCAATAAACCACAAACTAACAAGCTATGCAGAAAGTCTACCGCAACACAGCCATCTTCGTCATTTTGATAATGATTGGTATACAATGGGGATTTTATCGAACTTATACAAGCGAATTCCCCAATTTCATAAACAAAACTATTACCATACATGTCCATGGAGTTTTGTTGATGACGTGGATGATCTTATTGATAGTGCAGCCCCTGCTCATCAATACTGGAAGAGTACAACTTCACAGGACAATCGGTAAAGTATCCTGGGTGCTCGGACCTCTCATTATCGTATCAATGTTTCTTGTGGGCAGAGGATCATATGGACGGTCAATTGGAAACTTTCCTGAGAAGGAAATTTTGGCCACCATGGTGCTTGATATAAGAGGTTATTTGACATTCGCAATCTTTTGGACACTGGCCATGTTCTATAGAAAAAATTCTGCTTCACACATGCGTTATATGATCGCCACAGGTATGTTGGCAATAGGGCCCGGAGTAGGTCGT
>DASYQG010000430.1:0-10292 GCA_036005825.1 Chitinophagaceae bacterium
AATTTTTTAGTTCGCAAATTTCAAGCGGTATAGTGGAAGGGGAGCAGGGTACAAGCTTTCATATTGATCTATTGAACGGCATTCGGTATAAAACCTGGTTTGGTGGTATCGGCACAGGGCTCGATTATTACTACTATCGCAGCATACCTGTGTATCTTTCTGGAATAAAATATCTTTCGCCAAAAAATCATAGCTTTTTTGTACAAGGCGATGCAGGAATGAACTTTGCGTGGGTTGAGGACAGGGGAATAAATGTTTGGAATGAAGTTAGTCATGAATTTAAACCGGGCATTTATTGGAATGGCATTGTGGGTTTTGCTACCGGCCTTGACAGGAAAAATTCTTTTTCATTTGGATTGGGATATTCTCAAAAAAGTTTAAAGGAGATAAGAGAGATGTCAGTAATGTGTTTTAACCCGCCATGCGAAAACACCTATGAGACTTATAAATATAATTTAAAGAGATTAACATTGAGACTTGGCTGGCAGTTCAATTACTCACGTTAAGAATGCATAATGAATTTCAGATTTCTTTGAATACCCTTGAGTTTACTCCGGCTTAATGGTGAATGATCGAACATTTTTTTAAATTTTTCTTCCGTCATCATTTCCCATTCTTTGGTTGACAGATCGAGAATTTCCGGTAAAGGAGTAAACTCAATTTCATTTGTCGGTTTTGAAAAACGATTCCATGGGCAAACATCCTGGCAGATGTCGCAACCAAACATCCAGTTTTCAAATTTGCCCTTCATCTCGCCTGGTATCAGCATATCTTTCAATTCGATTGTAAAGTAAGAGATACATTTACTTCCATTAACGACTTTGCCAGGTAAAATAGCATCAGTTGGACAAGCATCGATACATCGTGAGCAAGTGCCGCAATAATCTTTTGCAAAAGGCTCATCAGGTTGCAGGTCAAGATCGGTTATCAATGTTGCGATAAAAAAAAACGAACCCATTTGTTTATTGATCAGGTTCCCATTTTTAGCAACCCAACCCAATCCGCTGCGTTGAGCCCATGTTCTCTCAAGCACCGGGGCGCTGTCTACAAATCCTCTTCCATGAAAATCTCCAATGCCTGACTTTAAATTCTCTATATACTTATTCAGCTTTTCCCTTATCACTTCATGATAATCTTTTCCATAAGCATACTTAGAGATTTTTAATGCATCATTATGTTGCTTTTCATTGGGAAAATAATTTAATAATAAAGTAATGACTGATTTGGCGCCCGGCACCAGTTTGCCCGGATCAATACGCAGGTCAAAATATCTTTCCATATAATGCATGCTGCCCTGCATTCCTTTATTTAACCATGATTCAAGTCTTCGTGCATCTTCATCAAGCTTTGTGGCTTTAGCAATACCACAAAAGTCAAACCCAAGCTCTGTCGCTAATTGTTTTACCAATATCGTTTGTTTATCTTTCAATCTTAACTTTAATTAAGCACTTATTTTTTTAAATTGAGACAATAACTGCCGGCTATGCCAAAACTTTTTTTACTATTTATTGGCCTTTCATTTTTTCTTATTAGCCGCTCACAAGATAGGTCTCCTGTAAAATTCGGTAAAATATCGGCGGCGGAGCTCAAAACAAAGATTTATAGTATTGATAGCAATGCATCTGCTATAATAATTGCAGATATTGGTTCGTCAGAAATTGCGGGCAATCTCAAAGGATGGTTTTCAATTGAGTTCAAACATTTCAAAAGAATACACATTCTAAATAAAAACGCATACGACCTCGCGAATGTGGAAGTACTGCTTTATGCCGAAGGAAATAATGAAGAAAAGCTCGAGAACCTGAAAGCTCATACTTACAATTTCGAGAATGGAAAAGTGGTAGAAACAAAAGTTGATGTAAAGAGCTCTGTGTACAAATCACCGCTTGATAAAAATCATATTGTTCAGAAATTTGCTTTTCCGGCGATCAAAGAGGGTTCTATAATCGAATATGAATACACGATCAGCTCCGATTTTATTTTTAATCTGCAACCATGGAAATTTCAGGGCGATCACCCGGTTCTTTGGAGCGAATACGTTGTATCGATCCCGGAATTTTTTTATTATGTATTTCTTCAGCACGGTGCAATAAAAAAGACGCAAACGACAAGACAGCAAAGCTTTCGGGTTACAGATGCAAGAGCTGCTGTTCATTCGACATCAGAACCATTTATTGCAGGCATTAATGATTATCGGATGATAATGAAAAATATTCTCCCCTTAAAAGAGGAAAATTTTACATCTACGCTGGATAATCATATTGCAAAAGTAGAATTCCAATTAGCTGAGTTTCGCACTCCGCTTAACCCACAAAACATAATGGGCGATTGGGAGGATGTTTGCGAAACATTATTGAAAGATGAAAATTTCGGCGGGCAGTTGAATAAAGATAATAGCTGGATGAACGATGAATTAAAAATTGCTTTGGGTAAAGCAGTTAAAGAAGAAGAAAAAGCAAAAAATATTTACAAATACCTCCGCGATAATTTTACCTGTACCAGTTATAGCAGGCTATACGCGGATCAGCCATTAAAAAATGTGTTGAAGAATAAAAAAGGCAGCGAAGCAGAAATTAACCTGTTGCTTGTTGCCATGCTTCGCAAGGCCGGATTAACTGCGGACCCTGTGATGCTTAGTACAAGATCACATGGATATGCATATTCCAATTACCCGATCATGGAACGATTCAATTATGTAGTGTGCCGCCTAAAGATCAATGATAGAGTAATTTTTCTTGATGCAAGCAGGTCTCTTCTTGGATTTGGCTGGCTTCATTGGGAATGTTACAATGGTCATGCACGGGTGATTAACGATGAAGCAACTCCTGTTGAATTTTTATCGGATTCGTTGACTGAAAGAAAAATCACTTCGCTTATGCTTTCTTCGAATGATAAAGGAGAGATCGTTGGCACATTGCAGCAAACGCCGGGATATTATGAATCGTATGATATCCGAAATGATATAAAAGAAAAGGGTTTGAAAGAATATGTAAAAGAGACCGAAAAAGACCTGCCAGCTGATGTGGAAGTAAAAAATTATCGAATTGATCTTCTTGAAAAATTAGATGAGCAAATACAGATCAGTTACGATACAAAGTTGGATCTCGAGAAAAAAGATATTATTTACCTTGACCCGATGTTTGGTGAAGGATTTTCTGAAAATCCTTTTACATCGGAGAAAAGAACCTATCCTGTGGAAATGCCTTATGCTTTTGATGAGATATATGTGTTGAGGATGGACATACCACAGGGGTACGAAGTAAGTGAATTGCCGGCGTCAATAAAAGTGAATTTTGACGAAGAGGGCAAAAGCTTCTTTGAGTACATTGTCGAGGATACTGGTAGAGTTATTTCATTTAGGACAAGAGTAAAAATGCATCGCAGTTATTTTTTGGCTGATGAATATAAAATACTTCATGATTTTTTTGATCTTGTGGTTAGTAAGCAAAGCGAAAAGATCGTTTTAAAAAAGATAAAAAGATTGTGATAATTATTGTCCTTCTTCCAAATGCAGGCGATGGTACATGCGGTGAAGGGCCGGCGCCAATATGATCCCGATATTCGTTATGAAAACGATCCCGCTGAACAACGCATAAAAAGATGAAAATACTTTCCCAGAAACAGTGTTGATCTCTATTACAGGCCCCATGCCGCTTAATATCATGGAGGCATTGTGGAGTGAATCCAGCCAATTTGCTTCTGCAGTATAATGATAACCGAAAATGCCGATGACCAGGCAGACACCAAGGATGAGAAATGCAAGTAAAATATTCTTTAATACTCTTTGGTAAAAAGTGCTCATCGGAGCTAACTTCTGTTTCTTATGTTCGTACATGTAAATAGGATTTTAGGCTGAAGGAAAGATAGCAAGGTAATTTATAGGAATTAAATATTTTGTCGGCCATTTTTCAATATTTTCATGGTTCAAACCACTTGAATGAAACAGCTTGCTAACAGCGATATACTTGTCTTCTTTATCTACTTTATCATTGTCGCCGGGTATGGATATTGGATCTATCGAAGAAAAAAGGCGACGCAAACAACTTCCACCGATTTCTTTCTTGCCGAAGGACAACTAACCTGGTGGGCAATCGGTGCTTCGTTAATAGCTTCAAACATTTCTGCTGAACAATTTATTGGAATGAGTGGAAACGGATTTCGTTTAGGTATTGCTATTTCGGCTTACGAATGGCTGGCGGCAGTATCATTAGTTATTGTTGCTGTTTTTTTCATGCCGATCTATTTAAAGAACCGCATTTTCACTATGCCACAATTTTTAAAAACAAGATACAATGAAACTGTTGCGATGATCATGGCGGTGTTTTGGTTATTCCTGTACATATTTGTAAACCTTACTTCAATTTTATATCTCGGAACAATTGCGATCAATAGCCTTACTGGTGGACAAAACTTTCATTGGATCATGATCGGTCTTGCTGTGTTTGCGTTGGTGATCACATTAGGCGGCATGAAGGTGATCGGTTATACAGACGTTATTCAGGTATTAGTATTGCTTGCGGGCGGACTGATCACTTCTTATATCGCCTTAACTGTTGTCAGCGAAAAATTTGGATATGGAAAAGATTTTCTCGCTGGGTTTAACCATTTATTGAAAACGGCGCCGGATCATTTTAAAATGATCTTTGATAAACCAAGTTCTGCATCTACTCAACAGGAAATAAATCATTATTCAAGTTTACCGGGAATGGCAATGCTTGCAGCTGGTATGTGGGTCGCAAACCTGAATTATTGGGGTTGCAATCAATATATAACACAACGGGCACTGGGCGCAAACTTAAAAACAGCCCGTACCGGGATTTTATTCGCCGCTTTCTTAAAACTATTGATGCCCTTACTAGTTGTATTGCCCGGCATAGCCGCATATGTATTGCACCAAAATGGCGAGTTGCATCAGCAGATGTTAACCAATGGCGAATTTCGGGAAGACAATGCCTATTCAGCTGTGCTTGGGTTTTTGCCAGCAGGATTAAAAGGATTATCAATGGCCGCACTGACTGCCGCAATTGTTGCCTCGCTGGCGGGAAAGGCAAATAGTATCTCTACAATTTATACATTGGACATTTATAAAAAATATATTAATAAAGGATCATCTGAGAAAAACCTGGTCTGGATGGGACGTATAGTTGTGATAATAGCATTGATCATTGCTATTATGGTCAACTGGCAGGATTCATTAGGTATTGGTGGGAAAGGCGGCTTTGAATTTATTCAGAAATATACAGGCTATATTTCTCCGGCTATATTTCCTGTTTTCTTATTTGGATTTTTCTGGAAAAAGACAACATCCAAAGCAGCAATCGCAGGAATTATAGGCGGTGTATTTTTGGCAGTATTATTTGATAAATTTTTGCCAGGTCTTGCAGGCAATGATACTTTAATATATACAGCTTACCCAACTGGCACAGGTGCTTATGAAATACCGTTCTTAATTCAAATGGGATGGGTTTTCTTTTTTACATCGTTATTAATTATTATCGTGAGTTTATTAGATGTAAAAGGCAGGGCATTAGGTAATGCATTGCAAATTGATAAGAGCATGTATAAGGTAACGCCGGGAGTAATGGCGATGATCATAATTGTATTAGGAATTATTGTAGCATTATATATACGTTTTTGGTAAACCATGAAATATTTATTAGGATTTGACATCGGTTCCTCATCAGTAAAAGCAACCTTACTTGAAATTGCTTCAGGTAAAACTGTTGCATCCGCATTTTCTCCTTCATCAGAAATGCCCATGCAATCATCACAACCAGGTTTTGCAGAACAAGACCCTGATATGTGGTGGAAAGAATTAGTGAATGCAGTGAATAAATTGCATCAACAGGTCTCATTTAATGGAGAGGAGGTTGCTGCAATTGGTATTGCTTACCAGATGCATGGTCTTGTTTGCGTTGATAAGGATCTAAAACCACTTCGTCCTTCTATAATCTGGTGTGATAGTCGTGCAGTAAAGATCGGTGATAAGGCTTTTGAAGAATTAGGTGAAAAATATTGTCTCAAAAACTTTCTCAATTCACCCGGAAACTTTACTGCGTCCAAATTAAAATGGGTTAAGAAAAATGAACCGGATATTTATAAGAATATTTACAAGATAATGTTGCCAGGCGATTATATCGCCATGAAATTAACGGATGAACCAGCGACAACGATCTCAGGATTAAGTGAAGGGATAATGTGGAATTTTAAAAAAGAAAAAACGGCTTCTGATCTGTTGAAATATTATGGTATTAATGAAGAGTTACTTTCTCCATTGGTCCCAACATTTGGTGAGCAGGGAAGACTTTCACCTGCTGCTGCAGTAGAATTAAAATTGAAAGCAGGCATTCCTGTTTCTTATCGTGCAGGCGATCAACCTAACAATGCTTTTTCATTAAATGTGTCACAGCCAGGAGAAGTTGCAGCTACTGCGGGTACATCCGGAGTTGTGTATGGGATAATTGACAAGCCAAATTATGATCCGAAATCAAGAGTAAATACATTTGTACATGTTAATCACTCAAAGAAAGATCCTCGCTATGGCGTATTACTTTGTGTAAACGGAACCGGTATTTTAAATAGTTGGTTGCGCAAAAACTTTTTTGGTGATTCATCTTACGAACAGATAAATAAAGAAGCTTCAATGGCGCCAGCAGGATCTGATGAGCTTCTAATCTATCCATTTGGTAATGGTGCAGAAAGAGTGTTGGAGAATAAAGACCTTGGCGCGGTGATGAAAGTGGTTCAATTCAACCGTCATAATCGTGGTCATATTGCCCGTGCAGCGCAGGAAGGAATTGTGTTTGCACTACAGTATGGTGTCGAAGTAATGAAAGAAATGGGAATGGAAATAAAAACGGTGAGGGCCGGTCATGCAAATATGTTTTTAAGTGATGTATTTAGTTCGGTATTTGTGAATACGCTTGGATGTGATCTTGAATTATATAATACGGATGGCGCGACTGGCGCCGCAAGAGGAGCGGGGATTGGTGCTGGCGTTTATAAAAATGCGTCTGAAGCATATTCTTCGATGGAAAAAATAAAGAACTACACGCCGGTAAAAGAAGAACAGGAAATATATTCAACGGTTTACAATAAGTGGAAGAAGCAATTAAAAAAATTATGAAATGATGCATGAATCGATCCCGTTTGGAAATTGGGAGAAGAGGTGGCATCCGTTGCGAAGAGAATGGGTGGTGTATGCTGCGCATCGTAACAGCAGGCCATGGAATTTTGAAAAGAAAGAATCAGTGGTTGCTGCACCCGAGTATGATCCGAATTGCTATCTGTGCCCGGGGAATAAAAGAATAAGTGGAAAGAAGAATCCTGATTATGCAGATGTTTTCATTTTTGAAAACGATCACCCGGTTGTTGGATTAAATTCTCCTGCTATTCCTGAGGAATTTCAAAGCCAGCATGATGATCTGTATAAAAGGAGCCAGGCCGGTGGGATTGCAAAAGTTGTTTGTTACGACCCGCGCCATAATGTTACACTGAATGACATCAGTGTTGATAAAGTTGCAAATGTTTTCAGGGCATTAAGAAAAGAGATGAATTTTTTTAGCAGGCATGAAACAATAAAATCTGTTTTAATTTTTGAGAACAAAGGAGAAATAGTTGGCGTATCTAACCCGCATCCTCATTGCCAGATCTATGCGGTGGATTTTACGATCAACGTAGTTCAAAAGGAGTTGGCTGCAGTTGCTGAATACCAAAAAGGAAAAGGGACAAATATTTTCAGCGATATAATTGCGGCAGAGAAAAAAGATGATATAAGGATCATTGCGGAAAATAAGGGTGCGATCGCTTTTATTCCCTTCTTTGCAAGGTTTGCTTATGAAACCTATGTGTTTCCAAAGAATCGGCATGCAACTTTGATAACGATGACGGATGAAGAGCTGTATGATCTTGCAGAAGTTTTTCAAACCGTAACAAGAAAATTCGATGCAAATTTTCAAAGCAGCTTTCCATATATCATGGCATTTGCACAGGCACCGGTTGATGGAAATGATCATCCCGATTATCACATGCATTTGATCATTTGTCCACCGCTACGTCAACCGGGTTTAATGAAATATCTTGCAGGCCCGGAAACCGGGGCTGATACTTTTATGGCAGATACAATGCCCGAGGAAAAAGCAGCCGAACTCAGGAAGATCAAACTATGAAATGAATCATAAAATTTTATGGTGAATTCCATCTGGCAAAAATTAATAATAAAAAAATCAGATGAGTGATTTTTTTTCAACAGATGAAGCAGTAATATCAGCTACAGCTCCCGGTCGTATGGATGTAATGGGCGGCATTGCTGATTATAGTGGATCACTTCTTTTGCAAATACCCATCAAACAAACAACCGTTGTTAGCATTCAAAAAAGAAATGACGGAGTTTTTAATTTTCATACACAGATCACGAAAAAGAAAACCGACGACTTCACAATTAATGTTTCAGATTTAGTAAATAAATCTCTCGAAGAATCAGGAAAGATCATTCAGTCAAGACCCGGGGGCGAATGGGCAGTGTATGTATTAGGATGTTTTCTTGTCTTGCAAAAAGAAAAGGGTATTGAATTAACTGGGGCAAATGTTTTTATAGAATCAAATGTTCCATGGGGAAAAGGAGTTTCGTCTTCAGCGGCTTTAGAAGTTGCTACCATGAATGCATTAAAACAACTTTATAAATTATCATTGGGAAGAGAAGAGCTTGCAGTAGTTGCACAGATGGCGGAGAATCTTGTCGCCGGTGCCCCTTGCGGTTTAATGGATCAGTTGTCATCACACTTGGGGCAAAAAAATAAATTGCTGCCTCTGATCTGTCAACCTCATCACGTTGATAAACCCATCAGCATTCCAAGTGGTATAAATTTCAGTGGCATTGATAGCGGTGTTCGTCATGCAGTAAGTGGCGCATCATATAGTGATGTTCGTGCTGGCGCATTTATGAGTTATTCAATAATTGCATTGAAAGAAGGTGCAACGGAGGAAGACCTGGATCGTGCATTGACAACAGCTGATTGGAGTAAACTTCCTTACAAAGGATTTTTAGCTAATATTCCTGTCTCAGTTTTTGAAGAAAAATATAATTCATTATTGCCGGAAGAAATTTCTGGCAAAGATTTTTTAGCTGAGTATAAAACCTCAATTGATCCGGTGACAACAATTAATGAACAAAAAATTTATAAACCTTTGGTTTGTGGTTCACATCCTGTTTATGAAAATGCAAGAGTGAGTGAATTTAGAGACTTATTAAAGAGCTTTAAAAAGCAAGAGGATAAGCAAACTACCTTAACTAAAATGGGAGATCTTATGCTGCAAAGTCATGAAAGTTATTCAGCGGTAGGCCTGGGAAATGAATACACAGATAAGATCGTTGAATTAGTTCGCGATGCCGGTCCAGCTAATGGAGTTTTCGGAGCTAGAGTTTCTGGCGGCGGGAATGGAGGAACTGTTTGCGTCTTGAGTTATGGCAAAGAAGGAAAAAATGCAGTAAAAGAAATTTATAGCAAGTACAAGGACATGACAAAAAAGAAATTATTCTTCTTTTCAGGTAGTAGTCAGGGCGCATATACTTTAAATCAATACATTTGAAGCCAATTTTTATTTATGAGAAAAAGATCGATCATCAATTATCTGCCCGCGGTTATTCTTTTTTTTCTAAGCTGCAATACAGCTTCCCGGAATTCATCGACTGAGACCGCAGAACTTGTTATCAACAATGGTAAAGTATATACTGTAAATAAAAACCAACCTGATGCCGAAGCATTGGCTGTAAAAGACGGAAAAATAATTTTTGTCGGGAACAATGCTGATGTAAAAAAATATATCGGTAACAACACTGAAGTAATTGATGCCAAGGGACAATTTGTAATGCCCGGTTTTATCGAAGGTCATGGACATATTCATGGACTTGGCGCTTCATTGATAAACCTGAATCTGATGAATGTAAAGAACTGGGATGAGATCGTTGCAATGGTTGGAGAAGCAGTCAAGAAAGCAAAACCCGGCGATTGGATCGTGGGTCGTGGCTGGCACCAAGAAAAATGGAATCCTGCTCCTGCAAAAAACTATTTAGGCTATCCTTATCATGAAGAGCTGGATAAAGTTTCTCCAAATAATCCAGTCATATTATCACATGCAAGCGGACATAGTGTATATGTAAATGCAAAAGCGATGGAACTTGCGGGTATTACTTCAACTACTAAAAGCCCGGCAGGTGGTGATATAGTAAAAGACAAAAATGGAAATATCATTGGCGTATTAGCAGAAACCGCAATGGGGCTTGTTAGCAAAGC
>DASYQG010000431.1:0-5359 GCA_036005825.1 Chitinophagaceae bacterium
TAAACACCATCACCATAAGAAGTCATTACTCCCCGAACAGCATGTTCGCCTGTACCAACATACACAACATTGGGATCAGATTCAGAAACAGCAATATCGCCTATTGAACCAACTTTAAAAAACCCATCAGAAATATTTCGCCATGTTAAACCGCCATCATCAGTTTTGGAAACACCACCACCGGTATAACCAACATAAAATGTTTGTTCATTTCCCGGCACGCCACAAATAGCATTGGCACGGCCACCGCGAAAAGGTCCAATGTTTCTCCATTTCAATGCCTGGAAAACGGAATCGTAGTTTATTGCAGTGACTGATTTGCTTTCGTCAGTTTTCTTTTGCTTCTGTGCCGTTAATGAAACTGTGATAAACCCAAGCAAGACGATGGTGATAAGCTTTCGCATATAGTTAGTTTTGTGTTGCTGAAATTAGGGAAATATCTGTAATGGAGGTTTTATCCGCTTGACATGCCTAATGCGATCAAAGTTGTATGTTCACAACTGCATATCGCGTGGAGAGAATAGAAAAACTTCTACAATGAGAAGACAAGACCACCCATGTTTTAGAAAATAATGTTTCCCGACCGACTATTTGACCAGACTTACCGAAGTTGAAACCTTTCTCATGGGGCTTTGATATTTCATCTTTGCATTGTTATTCACAAAAATAAAAAGCAATGGAAGTCATTATTATTAAAATTGTTTTGGCAGTAATCCTTACTTTATCGGTAGTGGGCAAGCTGACAGGCAAAACAAAGTCAACTTTTGAAAATGCCGGTTACAGCCCAATAATAATGTATGCCACTGCTATTGCAGAAATAATATTCACCGTTGGACTATTTACCAGGTATGAATTTTTTGCAGCAATTGGCCTGCTGGCGATAATGGGCGGCGCTGTTTTCACTTTGTTTCGTCAAAGGGTTAAGCCTCAAAAATATACTTTAGCCTTGATCACTGCCGTCTTACTGATCGCAATGTTTGGATTACAATTTCAAAATCATCATTATTTACCTGAAGCATTGATCTCCCGATAATCTGTGTTGGCGGCAATACCATAAATTTGGATAATTTCTGGTTATGCCGAAGCCTCCCACCAAAACATTCTTCTATAAACAAGCAGAATTTTTGTCTGGTCCTGAGTTTAATGCGAATGCTGATGTACAGGGCTTTTCGGTGAGGTACAATCAACCTTTTTATGATCATGATCTGTTCAAATTTCATTTCCGTTCCGACTATCTTACTGTTCTTCTTATAATAAAGGGTGAGCTTACCTTCTCATTAAACCTAGAGGAATATACCGCAAAACAAAACAGCCTCATTATTGTCGCCCCCAATGCAATAAAAAAAGTTGGAGTGGTTTCAAAAGACAGTATTGTTTCGGGTGTCAATTTTACCATTGAGTTTCTGACTGCCATAGGGATGCCAAAAAATGCCGTAGAATTGCTTGATTATTTTTCCTCACAGTTTTCGCCACATTGGAATCTTGACCGGAAGGATGCATCCGCTGTGCAACTTCTCATAAAACAGCTCAATAACAGGGTTACTACATCGAATGAGCATGTGTATGGCAAAGAACTCCTGTTCCATACTTTTTATATTTTTTTATATGAAGTGTACGGTCTGAGTAAAAAATATGCGGTACCATTCCATCATCATGTTACGAGAAAAGAAAATCTTGTTAAGAATTTTACACAGCTGGTACAAAAGCAATTCAGATCGCAACGAAATGTAAACAGTTATGCAGAACAGCTCAACATCACTCCTAAATATCTTACCGAAACAGTAAAAGAGATCACAGGCAAAACAGCCGGCGAAATTATTGATGATTTCGTTTTGCTGGAAGCAAAACTGTTATTGGATAATCCTGCATTAAGCATTGCAGAGATAGCCGATGAGCTTCATTTCAGTGATCAATCATTCTTCGGTAAATATTTTAAAAGACACTCCGGCCTGTCGCCAAAAGAATACCGTCATTCACCTTAGATCATTTGAGGGTTCATTAAAGAAATAATTTTCATCCATCCATTACCGACTATTTGACCAATCTTGCCGAACCTTAGACCTTTCTCCGGGGTCTTTTTCGTTTCATCTTTGTGCTATGAAATTTATGAAAGACAAGACGAACGATATAGTTGAGAAAGCGACAAAACTTTTTATGCAGAATGGGTTGCACCCAGTTTCAATGGATGAGATCGCTTTATTTTCCGGCATTTCTAAAAAAACGTTGTACGAAAATTTTCAAAGCAAAGAAATGCTGGTAAACACAATCGTACAGCAAATAATCTTGAAGATCAGTAAATATCTCCGGGTATGTACAGATATTTCTCCAAATGCAATTACGGAGATGGCAAACTTTTCTTCCTACCTCCTTGAACTTCCTGAGATATTAACTCCGGGATTTATCAGGGACCTGAAAAAATATTATCCCGAAACTCATTTACAGTTGCGTCTTTTCAGAATTAATTCTATAGTACCTTTTATTCAACGCTGTTTACAACGCGGTATAGAGGAGGAGGTTTTCAGACCTGATATAGATAAAACAAATGTAGCATGGCTATACTGCTGGCAACTGCAAAATGTATTTGAAGGCGACACTTTCCTCCCGGATCTGAAAAAGGTCATCTCAGGCGTAAATGATTTGTTTTTGCATGGCATTGTCAATTCGAAAGGACAGAAACTGTTAACCATGAATAAACAATATGAAAACACCGGACAAAAAGAGAAGCAGGGAACAAGATGACCTTAGATATTTTTTCACATTGACCAAGGTCATTTGAACCGGGCAACACTTACAGGTAATTTTATTTCTCTCCCTCTGAAATCAATTTAATCCTTTCCTTAAAGCTATTCTTAACAATTAAAACAATAAAAAATGAACAAGATGTTAATTGCGGTTTTTGAAACCGAAGCAAAAGCCTACGAAGGGCTAAGCGCTTTGAAAGGCTTACACAAAGACGGGGACATTACCCTCTATGCAACAGCTGTAATCACTAAAGACCAAAACGGCCAGGTCCGGGTAAAGGATAGCGCCGATGAGGGGCCCATTGGTACGGGAGTTGGTCTTCTTACAGGGAGTTTGCTCGGCATATTGGGAGGCCCGATAGGATTAGCCATTGGAGCTTTTACAGGTTCGGTGGCAGGAATGATTTATGATGTGAGTGTGGATGATGTTAATACCACATTTGCAGATGATGTATCCGCAGCCTTAAGCAAAGGTAAAACTGCTGTTGTTTGTGAGATGGATGAAACCTGGACCGTTCCAGTTGATACAAAATTGGAGGCTCTTGGCGGACTGGTGTTCAGGCGTTTTCGCTATGAAGTGGAAGATGAACAAATCAACCGTGAGGCCGAAGCTATTTCAAATGAATACGAGCAGTTGAAAGATGAATTAGAAGATGCAAGAGAAGCCGATAAGGCAAAGATCAATGCATCTATTGAAAAATTGAAAAACAAAGCAAAGGCTGCAAGTGATCTTTTGAAAAAGAAAATGGATGATTCAAAAAGCCAGTTTGATGCAAAAGTGAATGCAATAAAAGATCAGAAGAAAAATGCAAGTGACAGGAGAAAAGCAAAACTGCAAAAAAGAATTGATGTATTAACTGAAGAGTATAATGCAAGGACAGCTAAATTAAAACAAGCCGGAAAGTTGGTCAGTGAAGCTCTTCGGATCAGAAAAAAAGAAGAAGCACCGTTAGCATAATTGAGCAGCGTAACGGGTCAAATGAAATCATTACATAACAACATTCTGCCGATTGGCAGAATGTTGTTTTCCGTTATTGGTGTTCAATTATAAAAGAGTAACTGTCTTAAGCATCAAAGCACAAACAACCAATTCAGATTAGTCACGCAAAGGAGTTATCTCCCAATTATTCGGTTGTTGGTGATTGATGAACTATTTTGTTACTGAATTAAAACCAAACACCAACATAAAAAGAAAAGATGCCAAGTATATTTTTACGCCTTTGTTGGTGTTCAAGTTTAAACAGGATCGAACAATAGTAAATCGCACCAACAAACGATACATCATTAACTTCCGTTGTTGGTATACGACACACAAAAGCTATACGACATACCAACAACTGAAAAAACAGCACCAAAAACGGTGCTATTATCTATTGAAACTTTTAACTTAGCATCCGAAAATTACAAACTCAATCTTCCTTTCGCTTTTACAAAAATGTATCCCTACCATAATAAAATAAAGCAACGCATTGCCAATAATGAATTGATCAAATACGAATATGTTGATAAATACAAAAACATCTCCCCTTGCTTACTACTTTATTTTGAAACAGAGCCGTATATCCGACCAATTCGTAAACATAGATTTAATGAATACGAAATGATATTTTCTTCCCGGACGAGTCTTTTCTAAATAACAAAGTAATCGATCTTAGAAAACCTTGTAGGGACTCATCGGCTACTGTTCGGTTTACAGCGACGAGTCTCTCCTGTAAACTTTTAAACTATACCTTTACATAAATTGGGATTGTAAGAGCTCTACTGAATAGCTTGAATTACATAATGAAATTTTTAGCAATAATATTATTCATCAACTTGTTTTTTTCCTGCAAGCAAAAGCAGAACGAAAAACAAGACAATGCACAGGACAATACATTGGCACCTCTTGACAAACTGAAAGCGGGAAATGAAAAGTTTGTGAGTGGACATTCTGAACATCCTAATGAAACAACAACCAGAATTAAGGAATTAAAAGAAGGGCAACATCCTTTTGTCGTTCTTGTTAGTTGCTCTGACTCACGGGTACCACCGGAATTAATATTTGACCAGGGATTAGGCGATGTTTTTTCGATACGTACAGCCGGCAATGTAATTGGAGATTATGAATTAGGAAGCATTGAATATGCTGTTGAGCATCTTCATTGCAAATTAATAGTGATACTGGGTCATGAAAACTGTGGCGCTATCCAGGCATATGCAACATCTGGAAACGAAAAGCATAACGACCATATTCAAAGCTTAGTAACCTATATAGCTTCCGAAGAAGAAGAAAAAAATATTCCCGATAGCCTGAGATCGAATATTGACATTTTAGTTAAAGCCAATATTTCACATGGCGTTAATTTATTAAAGTCATCTACTCCTATTTTAAAACCCCTTGTTGACAATAATGAAGTAAAGATCATTGGTGCTTATTATGATCTTGATAGCGGAAAAGTTTTATTTGATCTGTATTGATTAAAATTTCACGCAACGGGCGCAAAGGAGCAAAGTTCTCGTCACCGCGTCGCTAAATCGTTGCGATCCCTGCGAGAAATAAAAAGCCGAATAGAATTACTTACGTACAAGAGTGCCCTTCGCTTCGCTCTGGGTAAACTGTGCAACAAAAGCTCAATCAA
>DASYQG010000432.1:0-3184 GCA_036005825.1 Chitinophagaceae bacterium
TCATCCGGAGCAAAACGCAAGGCAATGATCTGCGACATTCGTAAACGATCATCCAATGGTTTACCTGTTAAAATAAAATGACGAAAATTTTCTTCAGCACGAATTGCCCTGTCCTGCGCCTTTAATGCAAAGGCACGGGCATACCAATAAATAATAAATAAAACCGCGGAAATTAAAAGGATCAACGCAGCTGAATAATGAGTATGTGCATCAGCATGGATCAAGTTAACAATACTGCCTCCAAGAATTGCAACTAATATCAATGGAGTTATATAATGCCATAAAGGAATATAACGACCGTGGTTCTTAAAGCTTTGTTCGTTCATGTTGTTTGAAGTTTGAGGTTCGAGGTTTGAAGTTAAGCTCTATAATTGAACATTGACTATTTAAGTATATCCAGCACTTTATACATTTTATTTACCAGCGAAGAAGATGATCCATTATAGTTGTTTACAAGAAAAGAAAAAATATATTCCTTTCCGTTTTTTGCTTTGTGATAGCCGCAAAAACCTTTTACGCCACGGATAGTTCCGCTTTTCATGCTCATGCCATTGTATTCAGGTAAAGAATTATAGAAATAGGGAAACCAATCTTTGGTTTTTGCATATTTTAATATCTCAACTTGAGAATGTGTAGTGACACGATTGAGTGGTGAAAGACCTGAGCCGTCAACAATACCTAACTCATCTTCATCCAATCCTCTTTCTTTCCAGAAATTTTGAACGATAACTACGCCGCTATCTGTTGAACCAAATCCTTTCTTTTCATAAGCAAAGGTTTTAAGCAATGCTTCAGCATAAAGGTTAATACTTTTTTTATTTAACCAGTAGATGATAGAATCAAGGGAAGGAGAAAGAATTGAATCCATTTCCAACATCATCATATTTATAGTATCCCGTCTGAATACATGATCAGAATACAATTGTATTTTGTTATTGGTTATAATTTTTTCACTTGCTAATAATTTTGATAATGAATATCCAAACTGCTTGGAAGGATATGGAATAGATCCGGAAATAGAAAAGCTATTAACACCTGCAGGTATGGTTCCGGTCGAGAAACCTGTGTTACTTAATGGAGCATAATATATATAGCCATTATCACCACTTGATTTTTCTCCGGTTGTAATTAAGTTTCCAAGTTGAAAGTCTGTAATAACCGGATCTGTTTTAATTACCGAAGTAACTTCTCCAACATATTTACCAGGTTTCAAAATAAGATCATATTGATTTTCGCACCAATTTAAACCTGTTGCACCGGCACCATAATAGTTCCCGATGTCCTGCCATATCCAGCCATCTGGTAAAGGATTAAAACCAAATTTTATATCATTAAGCCATATATCACCTCGGATTTTATTAATACCATTTTTTCTCAATGATTCAAGCATTTTTAAAAGAATACTTGAATCTTTTGTACTGCTCCAACGCTTACTTCCTAGAGTAGGATCACCATTTCCTTCGATATATAGATCGCCTAATAGTTCTCCATTTTTAATTTGGTTGTCATAACCAATCTTAGTCTTATATCTGTAGTCTTTCCCTAACAATTCAAAAGCAGTAACACTGGTAATAATCTTTTGCGTTGATGCCGGCGCTACACCGATCTGTGAGTTTTTATCAAATACAACCAGGCCAGTGTTTGCATCAATAACATACAAGGAACTGATGCCATGTTTTAACTGGCTGTCCTTTTCAAATACGGTAAATGCTTTTTGAAGTTTTTGAGAAACTGTTTGCCCGGAAGAACCAATAACCATTAACCAATAACTAATAACAAAAAAAACTTTCTTCATTGAATGAACATTTAATTCCTCAAATTTAGCCATCTCCTACCTTTGCAGCCTATGAAAAATGTTAATGCAAGTATTATTACAATTGGCGATGAACTTTTGATAGGTCAAACCATTGATACCAACAGTGCGTGGATAGGACAGGAATTAAATAAGATCGGTGTTTGGTTAAAAAGAAGAGTTGCTGTTGGAGATGTCTGGGATGATATTTGGAATGCATTAGATGCAGAAAGCAAAGAATCGGATATTATCATTATTACAGGCGGACTTGGACCAACTGCCGATGATATTACAAAACCTTTGTTGTGTAAATATTTTGACGGCAAGCTTGTCGTAAATGAAGATGTATTAAAGCATGTAAAATATTTATTTGATAAAGTATACCGCCGGCCGGGGCCGATGCTTGAAAGAAATTTAAAACAAGCGGAAGTTCCTGATGTGTGTACAGTCTTACACAATGCAAGAGGAACGGCACCGGGAATGTGGTTTGAGAAGGATGGTAGAATATTCGTTTCACTTCCTGGTGTGCCACATGAAATGAAAGGGCTAATGCTTAATGAAGTATTGCCGCGAATTCCAAAATATTTTGCACTTCCTTTTATCATTCATCGCACCGCCTTTACCATGGGCACCGGAGAAAGTATGATCGCCGAGAAGATAAAAGATTTTGAAACGAGCTTGCCTGAACATATTAAGCTTGCTTATTTACCGGGTTATGGTATGGTAAAATTGAGATTAACAGCAAAAGGTGAGGATAAAGAAAAAATGGAGAAAGAATTAGATGAAAGATTTTCTGTTCTGATAGAATTGGTGAATGAATGGTTGGTTACTGATAAAGATGAGAACCTCGCTTTGGTTGTTCAAAAGATCCTGAAAGAAAAAAATAAAACGATCGGTACTGCTGAAAGTTGCACCGGAGGGTATATCGCTCATCTTATCACTTCCAATCCTGGGTCCTCTGTCGGTTATAAAGGCAGCATCATTAGTTATGCGAATGATGCAAAAGAAAATATATTGGGTGTTACCGATAAAACATTGAGAACAGTCGGAGCAGTAAGTGAAGAAACCGTGATACAAATGGTGAAAGGAGCTATTGAAAAGTTGAATGTAGATTTTGCAGTTGCTACATCTGGTATTATGGGACCCGATGGCGGTACCGACGAAAAACCTGTCGGCACAGTATGGATCGCCGCCGGTAATAAAGGAAAAGTGGAGACAGCGAAACTGGCGTTCCGATTCGACAGGGAAAGGAATATTGAAATGACATCACACACTGCCTTGAACTTTTTAAGAAAGTTCATTCTTGCTAACACTTGATCGGGTTTTAATGCTCAAATCATTACCTTTGGCCGGTTAATTAAAACTAAGACATCAAAGAGAGAAAGAGGAAAA
>DASYQG010000433.1:0-1889 GCA_036005825.1 Chitinophagaceae bacterium
TTCTTTCAACCTGTCAAGATGTTTTGCAAAAGCATTGAATGTCCCTTCAGGTGTGTATTGGCGAACGTTGACTTCATAGATATTTCCCTGCATGATCCATGCCGGATGACCAGCAGGTTTTATTTCTGAAACGATAACCGGTTTTGTATCTTTTTCTTTAAAAGAAAAAATAATTAAGGCCAGTAAAAGAAATAACAATGATTTTTTCATAACCGATATTTTATAAGATTTGATTTGACAAGCTTACGGAAAATTAGTTCTTTCATTGGTAATGAAAAAATACAGAAGTTTGCACTATGCAAATCCATGAAGCTTTTTCTTTGTTGCCCTATAATACTTTTCGTATCGATGTGAAAGCCCGGTATTTTTCAACTTTTACAAATACTGATGAGTTAGCTGAAGTCGTGGCTGCTGACTCCCGACTCCCAACTTTTATTCTCGGTGGCGGTAGCAACATCTTATTTACCAAAGATTATGATGGCCTTGTTTTAAAAAATGAAATTAAAGGGATAGAAGTTCAGCATGAGGATGAAGGGCATGTTTATGTAAAAGCCGGGGCAGGGGAGAACTGGCATCAATTTGTTTTGTATTGTATTCAACATAATTGGGCCGGCGTTGAAAATCTTTCATTGATACCAGGAAATATCGGAGCTGCCCCTATCCAAAACATCGGCGCTTATGGCGTTGAGCTTGATAACATATTCCTGAGTTTGGAAGCTTATCATTTGCAGGAGAAAAAGGTTCATACATTCACCGCAGTAGATTGTGAGTTTGGTTACCGCGACAGCGTTTTTAAAAACAGGTATAAGGACCAGTTTGCAATTTTATCTGTAACATTTCGATTTAGAAAGAAACCGATCTTTCATGTAAGCTATGGAGCTATCACGGAAGAATTGGAAAAAATGGGAGTGACGGAGCTCAGTATAAAGGCCGTTTCGCAAGCAGTTATAAACATTCGAAGCTCCAAACTACCCGACCCCGAAAAAATTGCTAACTCCGGCAGCTTTTTTAAAAATCCTGAAGTGCCTGCTACTAAGTATGAAGAATTGAAATTAAAATTCCCTGCTATCATTGCTTATCCATTGCCAAATGGAACTGTAAAGCTTGCAGCAGGATGGATGATCGAGCAATGCGGATGGAAAGGTTATCGCAAAGGCAATGCAGGTTGTCATGCAATGCAGGCTCTTGTATTAGTTAATTATGGTAATGCCACTGGAAAAGAGATCTATGATCTGAGCGAAGAGATATTACAAAGTGTAAACAATAAATTTGGAGTGATGCTTGAAAGAGAGGTTAATATTATTTGATCAATAAAAATATTGCTTTGAATTACAACGATTCAATTGAACTTTTAATTAGGGCTGATAAACTGTTTGAAGACACGGAAATTAAAAATCTAAAATGCGAAGCATGTTCAAATTATTATCATGAAAAACTTGATGAGATCTTTGAGCTTGCAAAGAATGAAAATTTCGAAGAAATTAAACACAAATTCTCGTCTACTCCCAAAACATTTGATGACTTGTTATTCTTTTCTTTCTCGGATCAGAATAATAAAAAGTATGTAATTATTGTTTACGATTCAGATGAGCTTTGGCAAGACCCAGAATTATTTAAAATAATGGAGACTTAATTAAGTAAAATCTTCCCCCTCATCTTCCTCATCACTTGTTTTTATTCCTCCAAGGTTCAGCATTGATCCCATCAGGTCTTTGAATTCAATTTTACCTTCAATTATTTTTTTACTGATCATTGAGTAGGAGGAAAGTCCATGCAAAACAAATTCCATTAATAAAGCGGTTTCTTTTTCATTGGCGCCTTTATAAAACTTTTTTACCATTGAATGCAGACCGTCCACTTTATATAATTGCACCAGCTTATCATCATCT
>DASYQG010000434.1:0-6469 GCA_036005825.1 Chitinophagaceae bacterium
AAGACGGTTATGGTAGATCTTGTCGTATCTGATAAATTACAGGTGTTCGGATCATTAGCAATTAATGTAATTGTGTATGAACCCGGGGTATTATAAATATGACTAGGATTCGTTGCCGTACTTGTGGCACCATCACCAAAATCCCAGTTAAATGTCATGCCTGCTATGGACGTGTTTTTGAATTGTGCGGTATACGGCACACAGCCGGTTGGCGGCGTATCAAATTGAGCCACGACCAACGGAGCAATGCTTATCACTTTTTTCAAAGTGTCGGGTGCATTGCAGTATGCTGTATCAACAAGAATCAATTTCACAGTATATGTTCCTGGTGAAGTATAAGAATGGAAAACAGGAGCCGATCCTGCAGTTATCATCGGAGAATTATCACCAAAATCCCATTGGAAAGATGTATTTGTAAATGGTCGTATTGGCGATGTAGTTGATAAATTATCAAACCGGTATTTCAACGAATCGCATGGCGCTAATTTCACCGGGGTAAAATCAAGTATTGCAGGCAGGTTTCCAACCTTAATATGCAGATAAGCAGTATCCCGAATATTACATGTAGTGGAATCTTCTGCGATCAGCATCACCTGGTATAATCCGGGCAGATTGTAGGTATGAGATGTATTCGGAACAGTAGTGATAACAGGATTTGGCAAAGACCCGTCACCAAAATACCAATAATAGGTAACAGCATTTGCAACTGTATCTATAAAATCGACAGTAAGCGGTGCACAGCCAGCAGTATCTCTTGGTACTCCATTGATCACTGATTCAAGGCCTGCATCAACACCCGAAAAGTCAAATGAAATTTTCAGCATTGCGAGATTACAACCTGAACCGTTATTTACAGCTGGGTTTATGGGGCCCGGTCCAACTACTGGCGAAGTTGTTGGATATGGAACACCACCTCCACAGTTGGCACAAATTGCCTGGTATATCACACCTTGTTTATCAAAGCGGCTCGTACCTCCATCCACATGATCAGAAAGTCCTCCGTTTTGTCCCCAAAAACTACCAAACAATTGAGAAGTTGCATTTTTCTTTAAAACGAAAAAGTAAAAATCATGGCCATCGGTTGTGCTTTTAATAGCATCTGAAGTAACTGGCAACCCAGTAGTTAATGATGAGGGGAATTGTCCATCGATAACACCTCCCCAACCAGATACATAAACGTTTTCACAATTATCGACAAGGAAAGCAGTAATAGAAATATTCGGAACTCCAGAAGTTTTTCCAAACCGGGTTGAATAAATAAAAGCGGAAAGATCTGGTTCTAACTTGGCTATAAACTGAGGTGCACCTGCCACACTATAGGCTGCATTTATTACTGGCCAATTTCCTCTTGTTTGTCCACACACATATGGAAATCCAAATTTATCAAACTGCACACCATAAACCTGGTCATCGGCTGCAGTACCTAGATATGTGGATCTGACAATAGCATTGCCGTTGTTTGTTATTATAGCAACAAATCCATCAATTCCCCCCTGGTTAGAAGGATGGACGGTTCCTGCAGTGTTGCCGGGGAAATTTGTACTTTTTGTACCTCCGGCAACATAAATATTTCCATTAGGCGCCAATGAAAGTACATAACCTGCATCATCACCACTGCCACCAAGATAGCTTGCAAATAAAAGTGAAACGGAAGGATCAAATTTTAAAACAACAGCATCCTGGGCGCCTCCCGGGTTAGTTTGAAATGCACCAGCAGTTACCGGAAAATTGGTAGACTGCGTACAAGATGCCACATAAATATTTCCTCCTCCATCGACGATCACTTCACTTCTGCCATTATCTCCATAATTCTGTTGTAAAGAACTAAAACTTTCCTCTGCGATGTTTACTCCATCAAAACCAGCACCACCAATTTTTTTAGAACCGATGAGCGCTGTGCCAGTAGGGTTGAATTTTGTAACAACAATGTCGTAGCCACCCCCTGTTCCGATCTGACCACCGCTGGTAACCGGATAGTTTGAAGAATTGGTACGCCCTGCCACTATCAAATTTCCTGCAGCATCCACGACAAGACTATGAGGTTGTTCATTACCCGAACCACCAAGATATGTTGCATACATCCTGGTGCTACCATCTGGAGATAATTTTGAAATACTTATATCCCTTGGACCAGCGTTGCCACTCCCTCCGCCCCAAACAGTTTGAACTGCTCCGGGTGTAACAGGATAACCAGGTGCCAAATTAATACCGCCACCAAAAAAACTGCCATCGGGTCCATAAGTAGCGGTAAACCCCCAGTTGTCGCCCGTACTTCCCGTAAATGAACTAAAGATCAAGGTCGGGTCTATAACAAGAGTTTCATTACGGTTATAATTTTTTACATCAAACCTGATCTCTTTTCCTATTAATACATATTTCGCCGATATATGTTTGCGTTGATTATTTTCATACTGATAAGTATAAGGATCCGATTCCTTAACCTCACCGACAGAAGTTTTAACGACAAGTTGCTTGTCTCTTACCTCAAGGTTATCTGCTCCTGAATATCGCAATACGATCTTACTTGCATCAGCGCCTGGTTTTACAATGATGTCATATTTCATATTGCCTTTATCAGTATAAAAGCGAACATCAACACCCGGATAAATATTTTTTGCAGTAACCCCTTGATAAATTTTACAGTTGCTTGCCCATTTAGAAGGATCATTGCCGATAAAGTAATTGTTGTATGTGTTCAACGGTTTGTCGGGAACTAATTCAATTTTATCAGATGCCCCGGCAAAATCAACTGCATAAGAATGTGAATGTAATATTAAAGAAGAGCCTCTTTTAATCTGATCATTTCCCTGGCCATGTATAGATTCCTCTAGTTGTTTTAGATCTTCCTTATTATGCTGAAGAACCGTAAAACCACCATTACGTATAAAAAAACTTCCCGCAGGAACTTCGCTTCTGAATTTTACATGTTTATCCCATTGACCTTTATTCTCTATGAACTCGATATTTTGGGCCTTAACTGCTATTGATAGGATAAGTAAAAACAGGGTTATGTACTGATAACGGATCAATGGTTATATTTTTTTCAATTTACCAAAAACAATGGAAAAATTTTAAAACTTGTGTTAAGATATGCGGCTCCAGGCTGTTTTTCCCTGACTAAACTCAAGGTATTTCCGGATTCGCAAATTTTCTGCCGAACTCAACTCAGGATCATTATCTGTGATGTCTTCTGCAAAACGCCGGGCTACTTCCAACAAAGGCCGGTCTTGGACTATACTTGCCAGCTTAAAGTTTAATACTCCGCTCTGTCTTGTTCCTTCAATATCGCCGGGCCCACGCATATCCAGATCTTTTTCAGCTATTATAAAACCGTTATTCGTTGATGTCATTATTTTCATTCTTTCTCTTGCGTCATTACCGATATTCTGACCGGTCAACAAAATACAATAGCTTTTGTCTGCTCCGCGGCCAACTCTTCCACGTAATTGATGTAATTGAGATAATCCAAATTTTTCAGCGCTTTCGATCACCATTACACTGGCATTGGGAACGTCCACTCCCACTTCTATAACGGTAGTGGAAACCATTATATGCGTATCTCCTGTCACAAATCGCTGCATATTATTATTCTTTTGCTCAGTTTTTTGCCGGCCATGCACCATACTTATCCAATAGTTGGGTTCCGGAAACCAGGCTTTCACATTTTCATAACCTTTCATCAGGTTTTCGAAATCCATTTTATCACTTTCTTCTATTAACGGAAAAATAATATAGATCTGCCTGCCTTTTGCAATTTCATCTTTTATAAAGCTCATCACTTTCGACCTGTCCTTTTCATAACGATGAACAGTTGTGATTGGCTGCCTACCCGGTGGCATTTCATCAATTACACTATAATCAAGATCACCATAAGCTGTCATTGCCAATGTTCGTGGAATTGGAGTAGCGGTCATTACAAGAATATGTGGCGCCGTTTGATTTTTTTCCCAAAGCATAGCTCTTTGTGCCACACCAAATTTGTGTTGTTCATCAACTATTCCTATTCCC
Organism: Chitinophagaceae bacterium; assembly: GCA_036005825.1. Taxonomy (GTDB): domain Bacteria; phylum Bacteroidota; class Bacteroidia; order Chitinophagales; family Chitinophagaceae; genus VBAS01. The sequence continues at coordinate 4,009 of DASYQG010000434.1, forward strand.
AAATTTTTAAACTGAACTGCTTTTTCTATTACTGCATGTGTGCCGATAAGAATTTGCAAAGAACCATCATCCAGCTTTTGTTGAATCAATTTTCTACCGGCAGTTTTTGTCGAACCGGTTAATAGTCCAACTTCAACCGGCATGTCTTTTAATAAAAAAGTAAGATTATTGTAATGCTGTTGTGCCAACACTTCTGTTGGTGCCATCAGGCAACTTTGATAACCATTATCTGCAGCTATCAGCATTATAATCAATGCCACCATTGTTTTTCCACTTCCGACATCACCTTGCAGTAACCGATTCATTTGTTTGCCTGTGGCTGTATCTTTTCTTATTTCTTTGATCACTCTTTTTTGTGCACCGGTAAGTTCAAAAGGAAGATACTTTGTGTAAAAATTATTGAAGAGATCTCCTACTTTTTCAAAAACAACTCCCTTTGAAAAACGGTGACGCTGTGATCTTAATCTTGCCATCCTGAGCTGCGCAATAAATAATTCTTCAAACTTCAAGCGTTTTACCGCTTCATCATATTTTTGCATGTTAGCTGGAAAATGAATTTGAGAATAAGCCTTGAACCTGTTTACAAGTTTCAGGTTGTTTAAAACATCATCCGGCAAATTTTCAGGAACATTTTTTTCATTGATCATTTTCATCAACACTTCTGTAAGCTTTCCAATTTGCCTGCCGCCAAGTGCTTTTGATCTTAATTTTTCCGTTGTTGGGTAAATAGGTTCAAGAAAAGATTTGCCATCTTTTTTTTCATCGGTTAGTAATTCCATCTCCGGATGCACAATTTGAGGCCGTCCCTGGAAAAAAGTTACTTTTCCAAAAACAAGATATTGCTCACCCGGCTGTAAGATTTTTTGGATCCAGTTAATTCCCTGGAACCACGCAAGTTCTATTGTTCCTGTTTTATCTCTCAGGGTAGCCACCATTCTCCTCCCACTCTTTATCCCAACTATATCTATGTTATGTAAACTGCCGGCTACTTGTATATAATCCGTTGACGGGTCTATTTCCCTGATGAAATTCACTTTTGTTTTATCTATGTGGCGATAAGGGAAATGATTGAGAAGATCATTAAAAGTAAATATGTTTAATTCCTTTTTCAGCAGATCTGCCCGTTGGGGACCTACCCCTTTTAGGTATTCGATAGGGCTGTTTAATATGTCAGTATTTGCAGGTATAACTCCCTTTTGAACAAATGTACTATTCCGTTCCAAGACCAGCATAAGCGAAAAGATTGAAAAGAAGATTCCCAAAAAAATAAAATTGCATACGGATTCGTTGTATTTTTACGAATCCTTTATCCTGAAAAAGACCCAAGCCAATGAACAACCATTTCAGCTTGCTGCAAGCCAGTATAAATTTTTCCGATTTCAAATTTGGCCTTCTTACTTATGTAATGGCATTTGTCCTTACACTGATCTTTATTCCCCCTGTAATTTTTATGGTAAAAAGGTTCAAATTGTTTGACCGTCCCAACGCCAGAAAAGAACATTCCGTACCTACGCCGACATTCGGTGGCATTTCGATTTTCGTGGGAATGATGGTGTCACTTTTATTTTGGTTCAAATTCTACAATCATCCTTCTATCACTACTTTCTTTTTATCGATGGTCCTGTTATTTGGCGTAGGAATTATGGATGATCTGAGAGACCTGGCAGCCCGTTATAAATTGATAATTGAAGCAGGTCTTGCATCTCTGCTTGCAGTATCTGGGATTCGCATTACAAGCTTCGGTGGCTTGTTCGGAATTTCTGAATTGCACATAGCGGCACAATACCTAATAACTGTTATAACTATTGTTGGAATCACAAATGCTTTTAATCTTATTGACGGGATTGATGGACTTGCGGGCGGTCTTGGCTTTATGAGTTTAGTTACATTAGGATTATTTCTTACCATTAGTAAGGACCTGAACTATGCAATGATCGCATTTGCTTTAGCCGGCGCATTGCTTGGATTTTTATATTTCAATTTTAATCCCGCAAGAATATTTATGGGAGACACCGGCTCTTTAGTGCTTGGTTTTGTTATTGCAGTTCTTTGTGTGCAATTAATGAAAATAAATTCCATCCTTTCTACACCAGTGGTTCCGAACATTTATGTTTTCACGTTAGGGATCGTAATGATCCCTGTATTTGATACGCTCAGGGTTTTTGGAACCAGGATATGGAAGGGCCGTTCGCCGTTTTCCGCTGATAAAACCCATATTCATCACCTTATTACTAACAAAGGATTTACTCATGGATTTGCCGCAAGGGTCATTTGTATATTCCATGGATTTATATTAATTCTTGTATACTGGCTTAAAGATTGGAAACCTGAATTGCAGTTGATCGTTCTTTTCTGTTGTATGCTGTCCCTGGTTTACATGTTTAATCGCATCGGTGGAGTAAAAAAATATTTTAAGCCAACAACAAGCATCTTAACAGCACAAACACTGCCGGATTAAATA
>DASYQG010000435.1:0-2355 GCA_036005825.1 Chitinophagaceae bacterium
GTTTAACCTCATCCACTGTTAAACATGCGGCGATCAGCAATATTACATCAGCTCCAATCGACTTCGCTTCTATCAATTGGTATTCATCTATAATAAAATCCTTTCTTAAGATCGGGATCTCATTTATTCTTGCTTTAATTAGATCTTCATCACTACCACCGAAGAAATGTTCATCACTTAAGATAGATAAACAGGAAGCGCCATATTCTGCATAGCCTTTTGTTACTTCGATAACATCAACATCCGGGTTTATTACTCCTTTTGATGGTGATCTTCTTTTAAATTCCGCAATAATACCCGTCCTTGATTTATCAAGTAAAAAGTCTTTTAATGGAAGCACAGTTCTCGAAAACAATTCCCGTTTTTCAAGCTCAGCAGGTTTCACTTTTAACTTTCTACTTTTGACTTCTTCTCTTTTATACTCAATTATCGTATCAAGAATATTCATTACTGCAAGCTTATTAGTTTATCCAAACTCTTTTTTGCCATACCACTTTCCAAACTTTCTATTGCTGCATTAAATGCATCATCATATTTTTTATAACTGCCGGTGCAATACAAAGCCATGGCAGCATTTGCCAGCACCACTGCATTCTGGGCCCATGATCCATCTCCTCTTAAAATTTTCAAAAAGATCTTTGCCGCTTCTTCTACAGTGGTGCCACCTTGTATATCTGTCGCCTCCACCATTCGTTTTCCGAGTTGTTCCGGCGTCTTTACACTTTCACCTTCGTTAGTGATAACTTTTGTGTCATTCGTCAAAGAAATCTCGTCATAACCATCCAAACTATGAATAATAGTAAATGATTTTTCTGTTTGTTGTAAAAGGTAATTATAGATCCTGGCCATTTCCAGGCTGAATACACCAACCAATTGAAATTTCGGATGCGAAGGATTTACCATTGGCCCAAGCATATTGAAAAATGTTCTCATAGCAAGGTTTTTCCGGATCGGCCCAACAGTTTTTAATGCAGGATGAAACAAAGGTGCATGTAAGAAGCAAATATTAGATTCATCTAATTCCTTTTTTAATTTCCCATTATCATTTTTAAACTTATAACCCATCTGCTCCATGACATTCGATGCACCGCTGATAGACGATGCTCCATAGTTCCCATGTTTGGCAACTTTTTGTCCTGTACCTGCAACAATAAAGCAACTAAGTGTAGATATATTAAAAGTATTTTTTCCATCTCCGCCAGTGCCAACAATATCAATTGTATCATACTCACTAAAATCAACCGGCACACAAAGTTCAAGCAATGCGTCACGAAAACCCATGAGCTCATCAATGGTAATGCTGCGCATTAAATACACGGTCATGAAAGCTGTTATTTCATGTTCGTTGTAAACACCTTTGCCAATGTTTACCAAAACTTCTTTTGCCGTAGCTCGATCAAGAACCTTATGCTCAAATAATATTTGCAATATTTTTTTCATCTTGTCTGTAATTATTTCTTTAACCAATTTTTCATTATTTCTTCTCCCATCGGTGTTAACACACTTTCCGGATGAAACTGTACTCCCTGCACATCATAAGTTTTATGTTGTAGCCCCATGATCATTCCGGTTTCATCTTCGGCAGTTATTTCAAGTTCTGAGGGAAAATTTTCTTTACTCACCACCCAGCTATGATAACGTCCAACTTCTAATTCTTCCGGAAGCCCCTCAAACAGAAAACTTTTAACTTTCAACTTTTCACTTTTAACTTTCACTGGCGTAGCCACTCCATGAAACACCGAGCTAAGATTTATAAGTTCTCCGCCAAATGCCTGGCCAATTGCCTGGTGGCCTAAACAAACACCAAGTATTGATTTTGATGAAGCATACTCTTTTATCAATGGCAAAAGCAAACCCGCTTCTTCAGGAATACCCGGGCCCGGAGATAAAATTATTTTATCATACTCTTTCACTTTTTCCATTGGTATCTGGTCATTGCGATGAACATCGACTTTCTCATGAGTGATCTTCTCAACCAAATGAACAAGGTTGTAGGTGAAAGAATCGTAATTATCAAAAACTAATATCTTCATCTGGTCTGTTTATTTTCAATTTTAAATTTTGAATGCTAAATAATCCCAGTCTATCATTCAAATTTTATAATTCAACATTTAAAATAATTTCTCCGCAAACTCAATTGCCTTTTTCAATGCTCCTAATTTATTATTCACTTCCTGTAATTCACTTTCAGGCTTGCTTGCTGCTACTACTCCCGCGCCTGCCTGGTATGTCAATGTATTTTGCATACTTAAAAAAGTACGGATCATGATAGCATGATTGCAACTGCCATCAAAACCCATAAAACCGATAGCACCACCATAATAATTTCTTGCTGTTGGCTCATAACTATCGATC
>DASYQG010000436.1:0-1835 GCA_036005825.1 Chitinophagaceae bacterium
TATTTCTTTCATAATCATGATCCTCGTAAAACCTTTCTTCAAAAGTATGTTTTGAAGGCTTGCCATATTTTAGAATTACATAAGCCATATAGATGACAACAAAAGGAGAGAGGATAAACATTGCAATGATCGCTTCGTCGGGAATACCGATATATGGTGATACCTGGAAAATAATTAAGTACAAGGTTGATAGAGCTATTACAATCGCTGGCTTTTTCATTTCTGCAATTTTAAAAGGGAAAAAGTTGTTCCCAATAAAACCTCAACAATTAACCTGCCAAATCTAAAATCGGGAAAATGATTTTAACTTTGGTAAGACATAAATCGAAATTAATCTGCTCATTTTATGATCCAAAATTCTTCAATATCTGTAAGATCAAAAAAAAGTGCTATTACATTTGCTATAACGATATTTGTCTGGTTATACTGGTTTCTTTCGTTATTTATAAATGTTTACAGTTCTCCACTTATCGGGGCTATCTATGAGCTTCTTTGGATCGGTATGGTAATAGGCTTATTTGGTTTGCCCATTTTTTCATTTATATTTTGGGCAAAAACTAAGTTTAGTCTTAGGTCGCTCTACTTCTATTCCTTTATCATTTCAATCCTCAGTGTCCTTTTCTTAGTTATAAGAAAATAAAATTTAACCAACCGTAATCAGTTTGTTTTAATCGCCGATAACCGGCAACTTTGCGCAAATAATTTTATAACGTTTGCTATATGATCAGGATAGGACTAATACGAGAAGGAAAAATTCCTGCCGATAACCGGGTGGCATTAACCCCCGCTCAATGTAAATGGATACATAAGAATAGTTCAGAAGTGGAGATCATTGCTCAAAGCTCCACTGTTCGTTGTTTTACCGACCGTGAATACGAAAATGCTGGTGTAAAGGTGGAAGATGATATCAGCGAATGTGATATTTTAATGGGGATAAAAGAAATCCCTATTGATCAGTTGTTGCCTGGAAAGACTTATTTATTTTTCTCTCATACAAAAAAGAAGCAGCCGCAAAATCAAAAAATGTTGCAGGCAATTCTTGATGAAAAAATTACGCTGATAGATTATGAATGCCTGGAGCATGAAGATGGACAACGCATCATTGGTTTTGGTTTTTTTGCAGGTATTGTTGGTGCACACAATGGCATGATGGCTTATGGAAACAGGACAGGATTGTATAAACTTGACAGGGTTTATAAACAAAGAAGCTTCCGCGAGCTGATACATTCTTATTTCGGGATGCGATTACCAAATGTAAAGATCGCAGTTACTGGTTCAGGCAGGGTTGCGCATGGAATACTTGAGATCATGAACCTGATGGGCATACATGAAGTGGAGCCCGATGACTATTTGGTAAGAAGATTTGCTTATCCTGTTTATACGCAATTAAAAGGCGCTGACTTGTATTCACGAAAAGACAAAGGTAAATACAAAAGATTAGAATTTCATGAACACCCGGAATTATATCACTGCGACTTTTTGCCTTATGCTGAGCAAACTGATATTTTGTTGAACGGCGTCTATTGGGATAAAAATGTTCCGAGGCTTTTTGAAAAGGAAAATATACAAGCCGATACATTTATCATTAGAACCATTGCGGACATAACAGATGATGCAGGTGGTTCTGTGCCTGTCAACCTGGGTGACCAGACAATCGAGAACCCGATCTACGGAATTGACAGAACGACCTTACAAAAGACGGAGCCATATTTGCCCAATTCAATTGATATAATGGCGGTGGGAAATCTGCCGAATGAATTGCCAAGAGATGCATCCAGATATTTTGGCGAACAATTGATAAAGCATGTGCTTGAAGACCTGGTAGGGGATAGTTC
>DASYQG010000437.1:0-2434 GCA_036005825.1 Chitinophagaceae bacterium
TATACCTAATGTTCCTTCACTACCTACAACCAATTGCGTGAGATTATACCCTGTAGAATTTTTTAAAACATTAGCGCCGGTCCATATTATTTCACCAGTAGGTAAAACCACTTCAAGATTCAATACATAATCTTTTACCACTCCATATTTAACCGCCTTAGGACCACCGCTATTTTCGGAAATATTCCCGCCAATAAAACATGATCCTCGGCTGGCCGGATCCGGCGGATAAAACAATCCTTTTTCTTTTACCGTCGTTTGTAAAACCTCTGTGATAACTCCTGGCTCTGTTGTTACTTGTAAGTTTCTTTCATCAATATCAAGGATTGAATTCATTCTTTCCATTGCAAGTACAGCACCTCCAAGATGCGCTAATGCACCGCCGCTAAGACCCGTGCCTGCGCCCCTTGGAGTAACCGGGATTTTTTTTGCATTGCAAATTTTCATCAAAGCGCTGATCTCCTGAGCTGTTCTTGGTTTGATAACTACGTCGGGCAAATAATGAAGATTCTCAGTTTCGTCATGTGCATAATGATCCAATGTTTCTTCATCATACACCACATAATTTTCACCAACAATTTTTTTGAATTCGTTTATGATCTCTGCTGTAAGACGTGATTTCACATTTGTCTGCATAATGCTGCTTTATTTGCGGGGCAAAAGTCGCATAAAAACATCAATACAATAAAACTGATCAGTAGGCTTTATTTCTCAGGTCAGGACACATACTCTGCCGTTTATTTCCATTGTAACTATCAAAAAGGCCTTCTTTAATAAGGGAGAATTCAAAAGCACCGCGGCCGTTATTATAATTTTTTAATGTTGAAATAGTAGCATCATACGTAAATGTTGCTCTAATATCATTCCACTGAAGACCCACTAATGGAATAAAAGCATCTTGGTAACGATAGTATAAACCACCAATCAATTGATAGGCTCCGTCTCCTGATAGATCATAATGCGCATTTAAACCAGCGACCATTTCAAAAGATTTTGCCTGCGTAGTAAAATAAATATTGGGATTAACAAGCCATTGATTGTTTACCAGGAAACTTCCATTTAAAAACCCGATATGTCTTACAGCAATGCGGTTATCAACACCAGTCGTTTGATTAAAAAAAGACTCTCTCGGTCTGTTAACATGATGTGCAGAATAACCGGCATTCACATATACTTTTTCATTGGGAAAATAAGCGTAGTTCATACCCATCTGAACATCGAGGTAATTGATATTATTATCCGACAACACTACGGAAGTGGGTAGTTTATTATCAAAAAACTTTCCATCAAATTGATCAGGAAACTTCAGGTTAGTTACATTGATCTGTTTATTGGACCACCCGATATTAAAACCTGCACTTACCAGGCTTCCGGCATTTATCATTTGATGATAGGCGATCGAACCATAAATTTTTGTTGAAGTCAGATTACCACTGCCTGCCACATCGCGTAAGATCACTCCTCCAACACCCAACCAACCAGTGTTATCCTGGTTTTGCATTAGCTGAGCATCGCCAAAAGCACTCATTGTCTTATAAGGGATCGACATTACACTAGACCATTGATTCCGGTAATTGATCCCAATACGATAATCACCCCCCGGAATAAATCCTGTATTAGCAGGATTAGTTGTGAGCGGCGAATTCATGAATTGTGAAAAATGCAGATCCTGACCATTTAAAGAATTCCCAAGGATCAAATTCCAAATTCCAAGTAATATGATTATTCTTTTTTTCATTTGCACATTTTCATATGAGCCTATTATCTAATTAACGTTATATCACCTTTCTTAGTTGTTTTTTTCCCGTCAAAAAACTCAACATCCAGCGTATATGCGTATACATCCATTGGTTGTATAACACCTTTATATTTCCCATCCCAACCAATATCCTTATCATTTGTTTCAAATACTTTTTGTCCCCAGCGATTCCAGATTATGAATTTCATCTTTGTAATGCCAAAGCCCCTGACAAAAATTACACTGTTAACGTCTCCGCGTTGAGGCGTGAACGCATTTGGCACATCCACTAATGCAACAACAACGGCTCTTACATCCTGGCAAAGAGTATCTGCACAACCGGCAGAGTTTATTGCAATAAGACAAGCATTATAAGTGCCCGTTGCATTATACTGGTGCTTCACTTGTAATCTTGACGTTGTTATTAAACTATCACCATCGCCAAAAAGCCATTTGAATTTGACTGCATCAGGCGATGCGAGATTGTTAAATGATGTTGGTGTGTTTTCTACCGGTGGATCCGGTGTAAAACTAAAATTAGATACAGGAATTGGGAAGACGGTTATGGTAGATCTTGTCGTATCTGATAAATTACAGGTGTTCGGATCATTAGCAATTAATGTAATTGTGTATGAACCCGGGGTATTATAAATATGACTAGGATTCGTTGCCGTACTTGTGGCACCATCACCAAAA
>DASYQG010000438.1:0-3239 GCA_036005825.1 Chitinophagaceae bacterium
AGAATAATTCAGAAAAAAGGAAATTGAACTTACAATACAAACTGATAATTTCTGCAACGTGTTGTTGCTGATGTCTACTATAACAATCTAAATCCGAATTTTGTACAGCAACGGCGCAACTCAGTAGTATAAATAGACAATTACTGAATTGAAAAAATAAATATTACTATGTCACTAAGCAGAAGAAAGAAGACGGAACGAGGGGTCGCCATTTAAACCTACCAGTACCACCTTTGTGGTATAGGCAGGAAAGAATATAGTCGGTAATTTACATTTGTCATTTTCACCAAAATCTTATTTCATGAACAAAACTGCATATTACATGCTGCTAATTATCCTAACAGCATCCTGTAATCGACGCATACTACCAGATAGCATTTCTCTTTCGCAATCTTCGGCTCGACCGGGAGAAACTATATTAATTAATACCGGTAAAAGAACTATCTCAGATAAAAATAAGATCAGTGTAACCTTTAATGAAATAACATCGCAGGTTATTTCTTTAGAAGACAGCCTCGTAGAAGTAATGGTTCCTGAACTTCAGCCCGGGGAAGCCAAAATAAATATCAGTGTCGACAAAAAGTCAATTGGCAATTCTTCCATTACTATCAAAGAGCATTCTACACGGAAGCTCATATTTATGATCAATCCTGAAGGCAAGGTGGAGAAAATAGGAGAAAAGCTAAGTAACGATGAAATCGCCAGCCCGGATCTTACTGCCGGGAATAAAATAGCGTATGACCTGGTCGATGCCAATCAACAAATATTGGCTTCAGGGTTGGTACCTAACCCCCTTGGCGGAATGGAAGTTTTTGATGACCCACAAAAGAAAATTTTCCGGGAAAAAGCGGGGCATATGGGTGGCACTTTTACCATCAATGTTCCCAATATCAAAGGCGGTATGAAATTACGCATCTATGACGTACAGTTGCCGGGTGATGCGAACAACCAGCAATTCCTGGAAAGAAAAAAACTGATAACAGAAATTGACATTACCGCCCAATAAACCGGTTGCCATTTAATCTTCTTATTTCATTCTACTTAATATTTGCAATATGAAAAATATATATTTCTTACTATGCCTTGCTACAGGAATTTGCATTTCGTCAAAGGCAGCTGTTCATGTACAAACACAAGCTGACGGGAACAACTATACCGGGGTTTTAGTAAGCGGGTCCACGGGAGCTAAATACGACATTGTTTTTATTGGTGATGGTTTCCGATTACAGGACCAAGCCCTTTTTAATACCCGGGTGCAGGATGCCTTGCAAGCTTTACAGAATATGATCCCTTATAGTCAAAGGACCTGTGCACTGAATGTGTGGAGGGTAAATGTATTGTCAACCGATGCAGGTGTAGATCATCCATTTAATAATATATTCCGCAATACAGAATTAGATTGCCGCTATGGTAACCCGACTGCAGGCGAAGCGGAGCGTTGTGTTACCAGCTCTTCTCCTGCCAAATGTTATGAGGCTGCCAATTATGCTCCTGCTTATGATGCTGTATTTATTTTGGTAAATGATGCGCAATGGGGCGGCTGTGCCGGCGATCTGGTATTTTCTTCGATTGCCCCAGGTTTTGCCGGCATAATTACCCATGAATTAGGACATAAAATCGGGAGTCTCGCGGATGAATACGAGTGTTATATATGTGACGGTTCTGATGATAACCGCACCTATAGCATGTCAGAACCTTTAGCCGCGAACATAACTAAACAGACAGACCGCAACCTGGTAAAATGGAAGAGTTATATTTCCGCTTCCACTCCCGTACCTACTGTTACCGATAATCCGCCGGGAGTGGTCGGATTATTTGAAGGAGGAGGCTACTATCGTTTTGCAATATACCGTCCGCAAATGACTTGCCATATGCAGACAACAGGCTCAGCTTTTTGTGCTGTATGCCGTGATGAAATGCTCCGACTGCTTTTAACGCGTTGCCTGCTGCGCATTGATATTAATAAGTACAAAACGTATAAACAGCCCTTCTGGAAAATACCTTGGTGCTGTTTTTGTCCCTTGTTTGATGATTTCAGAACTAGGGTCATCTTACCGGAAATAAATATAAGGGAGTTTAATGCTGAGGTAGTGGATAGCAGGCAAAATGTAGTGGCAAAGGGTAGCGTTGTAAACAACCAGTTGCAACTGGAGTTCGATGAAAAAAGAGGGGAAACTTATTTTGTAAGACTGACATCAGCATCAGGAAAATATACAGGGCAGGAACTGACATTTAAACCCCAATTACAACGTAACAATCAAAATGTAAGGTTATTTTAATAAGTTACGCCGTTGATTTCTATGACAAAAAAAAATCATTTCAGGCAATCTTTTTCACATAATCTCAGCCTTCGATCGTGTCTGTAAAATACTACGTCCCGATGCCCGCATTGCATTCGCAATGCCCCCACGCATCGGAACGAATAGCATGAATGTAATGCGTGAAGGCATCGTGAGAACGATGCGGGCATCACAGCATTAACAGGTTTGTTGCTATTCAGGTTTAATAATAATCAGAAAAAAGGAAATTGCACCAACAACACAAACATGATAATGTCTGCAAATTGTGGGGTTAATGATGGGTACTACCACACGACTATCCCAGATTGAAATTGGATTTGCGATTATTATTCAGCATGATCAGTAGTCCAGCTCATCATTTTATCAACCAACGAATAAACATATTCTTTTGCAAGTGCAAAAAAAGTAAGAACTGTCACAGGAATTAAAATGAGCAGGAAGTTGTCATCAGTAAGCAACTGAACAATATATCTGCAAAAAGAAAATATTATTAAAGACAGCAAAAGAAATATCAAAAATCTGAAGACTTCTCTGAATTTTTTCATCATCAAAAATACAAAATAACAGTCCCGCTTTCAGTAAAAGATGTTTCCCGTTGTTGTTGGTATGATGCGCAGGTTCAGCTGCCAAGCCTACCAACAACCGATAAATGCGAGGGAATAAACTTTCGTATATTTAAGAATTAGCGCTTTAAACTTTTTTATGGCATTGATATTTTTAGGTTTGACAGAATGTGCTATCTGCGGCAAAATACTTCAGGAAGGTAATGAGATCACAAGTTTACCTCCGATTGCAGACAAACAAAATCCATTGTATAAATATTTTGATGCCGGATTACATACACAATGTTTTGAGAGTTGGGATAAAAAGGTAGAAGTATTAAGAATTATCAAAGAGGAGAAGCAACGGTTTATAAATTCGGACTATTTCAAAGAAAAG
>DASYQG010000439.1:0-4703 GCA_036005825.1 Chitinophagaceae bacterium
GTATTTCCCATTGCTGCTTCTGCATAGATCAAATACATTTCTGCAAGCCTCATCATATAAGTATCATTAGGATAATGTTGCTGAGTTGCAACACCAGCTAAGTCAATTGGAGATCCGATCACATATTTTTTTACGTTTAAAAAATTATTATCTGTACCAGTGAATGGAAAGATCAATTTAGTTCTGTCAGTAACTTTTGTGATCTCGGGATAGTAAGCGCCGGGTAACATAAACGTAGCATATAAACGCTGATCCAAAGTCCTTCCTTTTAAAGTACCATTTGATTGTGCAGCAATTCCTTCATATTGTGACACCAACCACCATGTCGCACCTTTATCACCGCCCCATCCGCCAAATGCAATATCAGGACTGTAGGCAAGATATTCTGGCATGCTATTATTTGTTCCCCAAACATTTGATCCTGAAAAAACCCATTGCAATTCAAACAAAGATTCTTTATTGTTATCGTAAGGATATTTGAAAAGATCGTTGTAGTTAGCCAATAGACTTCTGCCACTGTTATTAATTACTCTTTGAGCAAAGTATTTGGCGCTATCTAAAAACTGCTGCTTCTTAGTTCCACCGGTGGATTCAACGCCGGCTCTTGTCAAATAAAACCGGGCTAACATTGCCTCAGCCGACCATAAAGTAAGTCTGCCTTCTTGTATAGGTGTCTCGGGCAGATCGGCTGCAGCTGCACGCATTTCTCTTGTAATAAACCGCCATACACTGCTAACAGTATTTCTTGTAATAGATGTATCAAAAAGGTGATCAAAATTATTTTCAATAACAGGAACAGGTCCCCAGTTCATTACTAAGAAACGATATGCTAATGCTCTCATGAATCTTGCTTCAGCAATTGCAATTTTTCTTACCCGCGGCGTTACCGCTTCGCCACCATACCTGTTTATATTATAAATAGCGAGGTTTGATTGCGCTACTACATTATAAAATGCACGCCATGATGCACCATTCTCGCCATTATCCCCGGTAGTGTTGAATAGTACATTCCCCCTGTCATTCCATGCAGAATAAGCTGTACCTCCTCTGAAATCACCAAGATTGTACATGGCTTTATCATTATAATCAAACCACACCTGGCTATAAAGTAAACTGGTAGCGGCTAATACCTGGTCATCACTTTTATAAAAGTTAGCATCAACCACCGAACTCATTGGCGGTTTTTCAAGAAAACTTTTTTTACAAGCTGCCAATGCAATAATGGCAACCATAAAACCAATGAAATATTTTATTCGATTTAGCTTCTTCATATCAATACATTTAGAAGTTTACATTTAAAGTTGCTGAATACATCGGAGTTAAAGGATAACGTCCGAAATCAATACCAATAGCCTGGTTCTGCGAACTTGAACCTTGTCCTACATAAGCTCCTATCTCAGGATCATAGCCGGTATAATGTGTAAGTGTAAAGAGATTTTGTGCACTTATTGTTGCTTTAAACCCTTTGATCACTTTAGTATGACTTAAATATTTTGCCGGAACATTGTAACTCAGGGAAACATTTTTCAGCCTGAGATAAGAACCATCTTCCACAAATCTTGTTGATATTTTTGAATGATTATTTTCGTTTGCAATAGTATTGCTGGTTATGCGGGGAACATCTGTACCGGCATTTGTAATGATCGTTTTACCGTTAACATCAGTAGTAAGTTTCGCATATTCCATTCCTTTCAACAAAAGATTACGACTTAAATAAATATTATTAGGGTTGCTATTAACAGCAGCTATCTGATTATAAATATCATTACCGGATGCTGCTGTAAAAAGAATGCCCAACTCAAACCCTTTGTAATAAAAAGTATTGCTAAAGCCAAGCGTTAACTTTGGCCATGGATTACCAATATTGGTGATATCATTCACATCGATCTTTTTATCACCATTAATATCCTTGTACTTTACATCACCTACCCATATTCCAGTTTGCGGATCAGTTGGTCTCCTGTTTCCCTGGTTATCTACGGGCACGGCACTGTTGTTGATCTCTTCTACAGATTGGAACAATCCTTCTGCAATATATCCTCTGAACAACCATGGTGCATACCCTATTGCGGCACGTTGCGTCCAGTTGTTCATCCACCATGATACTCTCTCAATAAAAGCATTGTCTGAATTCAATGAAGTAACCTTGGTGTCGAAATGAGATAGATTCAGGTTTGTTTCCCATCTAAAATCTTTGTTACTGATATTAGTTGTATTGAATGTGATGCCCCATCCTTTTGTTTCTAAGGAACCCGCATTCACTAATGGAGCTCCTACAGAACCCGGGCTTCCATTTGTTCCCATATACCATGGTAAGCTTGCACCGAGAATCAGGTTATCAGTTTTTTTCACATAATAATCTGCCTCAACATTGAACCTGTTATTCAGGAATCCAATGTTTATTCCAAAGTTGTTTGTTTTAGTTTCTTCCCATCCAAGTTTAGAATTTGTAAATGTTGATGGTAAAAATCCAGTACCCCATGGTGTAGCACCCGTATTCAATGGGGCATAAATCCCAGATCCTGTTCCCTGGTTACCAGTAAGACCAATTTCATATCTTAATTTTAATTCACTTATAAAATCAACATCAAAAAACTTTTCTTTGCTTATTCTCCATGCTACTGAAGCCGAAGGAAAGTTTCCCCACCTGTTATCAGAACCAAAATAAGGAGAACCATCTCTCCTGAAAGTAGCAGTTAAAAGATAGCGATTGTCATAATTATAATTAAGCCTTCCAAGATAAGATTCCATTGACCATGGATAAGTTCCACCACCATTCGTAGCAGAGGTGGGATTACCTGCATTTACATCAAATATGTCATTTGTAAGAAAACCGGTTCTTCCTGCAGATAACGCTTTCCACTCTGACTCCTGGGCTTCATGAGTTGCCATTACAGTGAAATTATGTTTACCGATCTGCCTTGTATATTCCAACTGTTGATTCCAGTTCCAATACCAGCTGTTATAAGTTCCGCTTTGTAATGAGGCAAGTGTATTATAATGCCATTGGTCAATATTATATGTTGGAGTATAATAGGTAGATAATCCATCTCCAATGCTTCCATTTAATGAAGTTCTGAATACTAATCCTTTTGTTATGGTGATTCCAAGATTTATACCTCCTAACACTTGTCTTCTCTTTGCAGTATTGGTTATAAGACTTGCAATTGCTATTGGATTTATTGGCGCATATTGATTAGCGCCATTTATCGGATCACTTCCACCCCATGAGCCATCTAAGTTAGTAACCGGGATTTGTGGAGTTAATTGTAATGCACTTGCTATAAGAGGACTTTGTGCATCACCATAGTTAGTTGTTGTTAATGTTTCATTGGTTTGATTGCCACTAAGGTTGATCCCAATGGTTGCCCAATCTCTAGGTTTGTTATCCAGGTTTAACCGGAAGCCATACCTGTTAAAACCAGAACCAGCTGCCACACCTTCCTGTTTCAGGTATTCACCAGACATGTAGTAAGTAGTATTGTTACTGCCGCCGCTGAGGTTTAGCTGGTGTTTATTCATTGCAGCGTTATTAAACAATTCATCCTGCCAATCGGTTCCTTCACCTAATAACGAAGGATCTAAAAATTCCCCGGGAGTAGTACCACCAGCAAGAGCATGAAACTCGTTTACCATTTGTGCATACTCACGCAAATTCATTACATCCAAATGTTTTGGAGGAGTTTGAAGATTATATTGATAAACATAATTTATTTTAAAATCCCCGGCTTTACCACGTTTTGTAGTAACGAGTATCACACCATTGCTGGCACGGGAGCCATAAATTGCAGTCGCAGAAGGCCCTTGCAGAATTTGTATATCCTCTATGTCTGAAGGATTCAAACCAGATAAAGGATTAGAAGAACTCGAAGAACCAAAAGAAACATCTTCGCTCACCTGCATTTGTACTCCATCAATCACATAAAGTGGTTGGGTACGACCCAACGAACTAACGCCACGAATGTTTACAGAAATGCCGCCGCCTGGCTGTCCGGAATTTTGTGTAACATAAACACCTGCTGCACGACCCTGTAGAGCTTGTTCTATAGTAGTGTTCACCGTCTTTTCAATATCTTTTGCTGAAACAGTTGATTGGGCACTTGTAAGATTAGCCCGGGTTAATTTTCCATATCCAACTACAACTACATCCGTTAGTGAAGCAGTTTGCTGTACCAACCGAACAGCTATTGCGTTCTTACTGCCAACTACTATTTCTTGCTTATCAAATCCTACATAGGAAATAACCAATACTGATTTTTCACTGGCAACGGTCAGAGAAAAACTACCGTCCTCTTTTGCTACCGTAGAATTAGCAGTACCTTTTTCTGTCACTGTAGCGCCGAATAATGGTTCGCCTTTATCATTTGTCACTTTTCCACTTACGGTAATAGGTGGTGGAGGTGTAAATACAGACTCTGTTTTTGGAGATATCTCCACTTCTTTTTCTTTGATAACTATCATCTTATTGAAGATAGTGTAGGTAAGTGGCTGATTTTGGAAACAGGCTTCCAGTGCTTGTTCCACGGATGCATTATTAATATTAACGGTAACCGTGTTTGCCTTCTTCAACAGTGCCTTGGTATAAACAAAAGTATAGTCAGACTGTTTTTTGATTTCCCTGAATACTTTATCAAGCGGAGAGTTGGTTTCGTTGAGACTTACATTTTGTGAATAACCATTTGCACTGGCATTGAGACAAACGG
>DASYQG010000440.1:0-2003 GCA_036005825.1 Chitinophagaceae bacterium
TTTTTCTTTATACCATTTATGATGTGCCAATGCACGGGGAATAAGATTTGCAGCAGTCCAGATAAAAAAAGTAGCGGCGGGAAGATTCCAGCAAAGCAGGGCAAAGCCAAACCACTCAATTAATTCGCCAAACAAATTTGCACAGCTTACCTTATTAAACAACCAACCGTTGGGGGTTTTATAAACTGTTTCAGTTCGTTTGCGCAGGTTGATCAAAATATTATCAGCTTTCCAGTTAATAATTAGCCCAACAAAAAATAATACTAGCCCAATTATAAATCTTGGGTCGCTAAGCCAGTCCTTTGTATAGTTAGCAAAATGAGTAAAGTAATAGCCAAGAGAAAAGCCATTCATTATATTAAAGAAAATAGCCGACAACATAATAATTATTGGCATCTTCTTGCCTTTTGTATGTAATCGGAATGGGAAAATAAAAATGCGATTGATATAGTGAAAGCTGAATAATCCTATCATTATTAAATAAGGAAAAGAAAATAGAATTATATCCGGAAAGATCATTAGATATAAAACAATCAATACCGGCAACTCCATTATCATCCAGGCCCATTTATTAGATATAAGCGGCCCCCATTTGGAACTTGTATGGCGACCATAAGGTGCGTTTATCTTCAATAAAACAAGGAATACAATTACAGCTAATATTATCCAGCTGTACAACATTGTTTGATATGTGGACCACGAAATAGAAAACATCTTTCCTTTCTGAGAAGGACAAGATAATATTTAAAATTATATGCTAACTTCATTCTACACTCGTCAAAATATTTTTTATGAATGATCGTCGCCGTTTTTTACAAACATCTGCCACCATTTTTGCGGGCAGCACTTTGCTCTCTTCATTCAGCAAAGAGCCTTTTAGCATTTTTAAAAACAAAATAATGCCCAGCGATCAATTGAACATTGGCGCTATTGGTATCAATGGAATGGGATGGAGTAATCTCTCTGCTGCAGTGAAAATTCCCGGAGTAAATGTTGTGGCGCTTTGTGATGTTGATAAAAATGTGCTGGATAAACGAATGATTGATCTTTCAAAAATGAATATCGATACATCGAAAGTGAAAACTTATGGCGATTACCGAATGTTACTGGAGCAAAAAGATATTGACGCTGTCATCATCGGAACACCGGATCATTGGCATGCATTAATAATGATGCATGCCGTTGAAGCGGGTAAACATGTGTATGTAGAAAAACCGGTTGGCAATTCAATTGAAGAGTGCAGGGCTATGGTTACAGCACAAAAAAGATATAATAAAATTGTACAAGCTGGCCAATGGCAGAGAAGCGGGCAACATTTCAGAGATGCGGTTGATTTTATAAGAACTGGCCAATTGGGAAACATAAGAACAGTAAAAGTTTGGTGCTACCAGGGATGGTGTAAGCCCGGAGAAAGGATCCCGGATTCAGATCCGCCTGCAGGTGTGGATTATGAAATGTGGTTAGGACCTGCACCGAAAAGAAAGTTCAATGCAAACAGGTTTCATTTTCAATTTCGCTGGTTTTGGGATTATGCCGGTGGATTGATGACTGACTGGGGAGTTCATTTAATGGATTATGCAATATTTGGAATGAATGCCGATGTTCCAAAAACTGTTTCGGCACTAGGCGGGTATTTTGCTTATCCCGATCTCTACCAGGAAACACCAGATACGATGGGTGCATTATATGAGTTTGATAAATTCAATCTCATTTGGGATCATGCAATGGGAATTGATAATGGATTGTTTGGAAAAGACCATGGCATTGCATTTATCGGTAATAACGGAACATTGGAATTAGATCGAAGCGGTTGGGAAGTAATTGAAGAAGCCAGGAGCAAAGAAAAAGTAAAAGTAGAAAGGAAAAAGCCTACCGATAATGCATTACTGAAACATTGGGAAAATTTTGTTGCTGCGATCAAATCAGGAAAACAGGATGATCTTAATTGTCCTATCAGCACAGGAGCACATATCGCCACTGTTTGCCAATTAGGAAATATTGCA
>DASYQG010000441.1:0-2289 GCA_036005825.1 Chitinophagaceae bacterium
GGCTTCAATACCTTTATCCCGCTTAAATTCCGGAATAAGGATAATGATATGAGTTATGTAAATGAAAGCAGCATTGTTGAAGACATGAAAATGTATGCAGTGGCCCGCATTTATATGGATAATTTCCCTCATCTGAAAGCATACTGGCCAATGCTTGGTCGTCAAAATGCCCAACTTAGTTTGTCATTTGGGGTAAATGATATTGACGGCACTATTGATGACACTACAAAAATTTACAGCATGGCCGGTGCAGAGGAGCAAAACCCTTCCATGGCTACAGAAGAATTAGTTGCATTGATAAAACAGGTTAAACGCCGGCCGGTTGAAAGAGGCACCTTATACAATGTGATCAAAGATTATTCAGAAACAGATGTTACCCTAAATTGATACAATATATTGTATATGTACCTGCAGAAACGGACACAATTGACATTTGCTAGTATTTCTGTTATCGTAATACTTCAATCTTGCGTTATATATAACTCCACTAAAGGGCAAGATATTTGTTCCTGGCAGAACACAAAAATGAAGAAGAGCTAAGACAAACTATGGTTTGAGTGAATTTTACAACAATATAAGTTTTCCAAATGCCAAAGCACCACTCAATATGGGTTGTGTTGTTCCAATGTGGCCAACAAAACGATTTGCAAAGATCTATCATTGCAATACATGTGATAGTTTGAAAAACCTAACCAATAAGAAGTAAATCCTTTAACCAGCTCTAAAAAATAAGTGAGCCACCACACATCTAATTCAATTTTTCAGAACTCCTTCTTTTCGTAACTTCAGCATTGCTAAAAATTAAATCACATGGCTGCGTTCACACTTCAGATCAACGGTAAAGAATATAAAACCGATGTGGCTGCTGATACGCCTTTGTTATGGGTATTGAGAGATCATCTTGGTTTGGTAGGCACTAAATATGGTTGTGGCATTGCACAATGCGGTGCATGTACTGTTCATATTGATGGTAATCCCGTTCGTTCTTGTACTTTACCAGTTTCAGCAATTAAGTCTGCAAAAGTTACAACGATCGAAGGCTTATCGAAGAATGGCGATCACCCGGTTCAAGTAGCATGGGATGAGTTAGATGTTCCTCAATGCGGTTATTGCCAGGCTGGGCAAATAATGACTGCTGCCGCATTGCTGAAACGAAACCCCAAACCTACTCAACAGCAAATTAATGATACAATGCATGGCAATCTTTGTCGTTGTGGCGCTTATCATCGCATTCGAGAAGCAATCCAATCAGCCAGCAAAAAACTCTAATCTATGTCAACTCTTAATAAAACAAGCAGAAGAGATTTTATAAAAATAACTTCTTTCACCGGTGGCGGTCTTGTTCTTGGATTTAGTTGGTTTGGAAGTGAAGCAGTACAGGTTATCTTAAATAAAGCAACTGCAGCAGGTGATCTGAATTTTAATAGCTACTTATCGATCGCCACTGACGGAACTATTACAATTTATTCTCCTAATCCTGAACTTGGACAAAATGTAATGACGTCTTTTCCAATGATCGTTGCTGATGAACTTGATGCTGATTGGAGTAAAGTAAAAGCTGTACAAGCTCCATTAGATAAAAAGTTTGACAGGCAATTGACAGGAGGAAGCGGTGCTATTCCACATTCATGGAAAAGATTAAGAACTGCCGGTGCCACTGCAAGATATTTATTGATAGCAGCAGCTGCTAAAAAATGGAATGTGGATGCGAGTGAATGTACAACTGCAAATAGTTTTGTTATTCATAGTAAAACTGGTAACAAATTAAGTTATGGCGAGCTTGCTGAAGAAGCGTCGAAGATCACCGTGCCCACCGACGTTCCATTAAAGAATAGAAAAGATTTTAAAATTATTGGCACGGCTGTTAAGAATGTCGAGAATAAAAATATCATCATAGGAAAAGGAATATTTGGTTTGGATTTTTACCGTGAGGGAATGGTGTTTGCAATGATCCAACGACCAACTGCGTTTGGTACAAAAATCAAATCGGTGAATGATGCCGCTGCTAAAGCAATGCCCGGAATTATAGATGTAGTTACATTTAAAAATAATGTGGCTGTTGTCGGCAAATCAACCTGGGAAGTGATGAAAGCTAAGAAGGCATTGAAAATTGAATATGAAAAAGATGGAAACATTGAAAGCACAACAGATCACAATCAGCTTTTCACTTCAATGCTTAATAGCAGCGATAAGGCACAGGTAAAAAGAAAAGATGGTGATATAGAAACAGCATTTAAAAATGCAGCAAAAATTATTACAAGTGAATATCAATGTCCATTTCTTCCGCAT
>DASYQG010000442.1:0-8273 GCA_036005825.1 Chitinophagaceae bacterium
TTGGCAATGCCTTTATCTCTACTCTCCAGCCTTCGTCATTAGCCAATGTAAGATGTAGTAAATTATACTTGTACTTCACCATTGCATCGATGTATTGCTTTACCTGTTCTTTATTAAAGAAATGACGGGAGATGTCAAACATTAAACCGCGCCATACAAAACGTGGATAATCAGTAATATCAACCAGCGGAATTGACCATGAAATATTTTTAACGACGGATCTGCTTTCGATAGAAGGGGGAAGAAGTTGTAATAAAGTTTGTACTCCATAAAATAAACCGGCAGGTTCGTTGGCAGTAATCGTTACGCCATTATTTACAGATACGTTAAGCTGATAACCCTCTTTGCCTATGGTATTGTTTGCCGTTTTATTCAGGGAAAAATGAATATCGGCCTTTTCTGCAGAAGAAGCAATTGAAACCGGCAAACCAGTAACTGATAACTTTTCCTTTAACCAATCTGCAATTTTTTTGACCGCTAAATTTGTGGATCCCTCTTCAATCACAATTTGAATTTTAAGATTATAGACTCCCTCTTTTTGCTGAAGTGAAACAGGCTCTGGAATAATTGAAACCTGCGAAAAAGAAGAAAGCGCACTTGATACAAAAAAAATAATTACAACAAAAATTCTTGCAAGCATAACGTAAATATTAGATTGAGCGATGAAGTTAAATTATTTTAAGGGCGAAAATGCTGGTGAAAAATAAATTATCAAAATGCTGACAATTCCATGCTTTTAAGACTCTGTAGCTGGAGGATGCACAGCTCCAATTGTGATCTCGGAAAAGACGCTTCTATCATGCAGAATAGTTGCAGCTCTTGTCTTAAAATTATACAATCATTCTTCTTAATAATTCTCATTACATCATTCAAAATAGTATAGTCGAATTGCAGCCGGTAATTTATCAGAACCGGCTTTTTTATAATTGGATTCAACTGCAAGGCAAAAGAAGCAGCCGTTTTATATGCGTTGATCAAACCGGGCACACCGAGTAATGTGCCACCAAAATAACGAACAACTATTACGGCAACATTGCTTAATTGTTTGCTGTCGATTTGTCCAAGAATGGGTCGCCCGGCACTTCCTGAAGGTTCACCATCATCACTGCTGCGAAAGTTATTTCCATCGGCACCGATGCGATAAGCAAAGCAGTGATGTACGGCTTTGGTATGCTCTTCTTTTAGTTGCTTTAGTCGTTTCTTAAAATCATCAGCTGTTGAAATTGGAAAAGCATAAGCAAGAAAGCGGCTGCCCCTGTCTTTGAATTCAGCCACGGATTCTTTTTCGATCGTTTGATAAAAGTTATTATCGCTACTGTTGTTTGCCAGGGCTTGGGTCTTTTTTTATAAAGAGATAGTAAAACTGTATGCATGTGATAAAGGCATTTGGAATAATAATAGGAAGATTAAAATCCAACAAAATGCCATAGATCAAAAAAGCAATAGCGCCGAACATATTAATAAACCGGATCGTTCTTACTTTCGAACTTACAATGAAGCTAAGAACAACTAATCCTGCCGCCAAATATCCTAACCATTCAACCCAATTCATTTTGGTAAATTTTTATAGAATCATTTAAAATTTTTATTTTCTGCCTTTCATTTTTGAGCAGTAATTCCGGTGCGGCAAGTCCATTATTAATTTTTAATTCTTCATTTTTAATTATTCTTACTTCATCCCACATTTCTTCATCAATAAATGATTGCAACAGTCTTGCGCCACCTTCAACAAGTACACTTTGAATTTTCATCCGATATAAAGCATTTACGATTTGATGAACAAGATTCACATCTCCTGTTACCTGGTAGTAAATAAGATTATCTACTTCTTCATGCTTCCGGGTATTAAAAATAACTGTTCTTTGTTTGCTATTAAAGATCTTTAAAGTTAACGGCAGTTTCAGATCCATATCAACCACCAATCTTATTGGTGATGTACCGCTCCAGTTTCTTGTAGTAAGTTCCGGATCATCGAGCAAAGCAGTATTCGTACCAACCAGGATCGAAGCTTCTTCGCTTCTCCATTTATGAACAAGCCTGTTTGTTTGTTCATTTGAGATCAGTAAACGATTTGTTCCCTCATCCGCCATCTTTCCATCCGCTGTTTCGGCCCATTTTAAAATTATATATGGCCGATGTTTTATATGAAATGTAAAAAATCGTTTATTTAGTTGCTGACATTCCTTTTCAAGAATTCCATAAACAACTTTTATTCCTGCAGCTTTCAGTTTTTCAATTCCTTTTCCATCAACTTCTACAAAAGGATCACGACAGCCTATAACAACTTCAGGAATCTGATTTGCTAATATCAGATCTGTACAAGGCGGCGTTTTACCAAAATGGCTGCATGGTTCAAGTGAGACGTATAACACCGAGCTTGAAATTTTATCCTTGCCTTCTTTCTTTACTGAATGTATACAATTTACCTCTGCATGAGGACCGCCGTATTGCTGATGAAACCCTTCTCCAATAATTCTTTCTTCATGAAGAAGAACAGCTCCTACCATTGGGTTGGGCGCAACAAAACCTGAGCCCTTTTTCGCAAGCTCAAGGCAACGATACATGTATGTTTCGTGAATTGTCAATTGTGATTAGCGAATAAATACAAAAGTAAACGATTATACCTTCCTAATGATTGTACAAATTCACAATTGACCATTCACCATTGACGTCGTAAGTTTGCGCATGACCTTGAATGAAGCACGGACAGTTTTGACGAAAGAACTTAATAAAGTATATGACAATGATGAATCAAAGAACATTATTGAGCTGGTGATGGAACATATAACAAAAATGCCAAGAGCGGAACAGGTAAAAAATAAAATCCCATATCTTACCTGCACACAACTCGAAAACCTGGATGAAATAACAGAAAAACTAAAGAAAAATGAACCTGTTCAATACGTATTAGGTGAAGCTTGGTTTGCAGGAATGAAATTTAAAGTGAATAAAAATGTGTTGATACCAAGACCCGAAACGGAAGAGCTCGTCGATTGGATTGTAAAAGAAAGTCAAAAGTTAAAAGTTAAAAGTCAAAACATTATTGATATAGGCACAGGTAGCGGATGTATACCAATTACTATAAAAAAGAAATTGCCGGAAGCCAGCGTATTTGCAATTGATGTTTGTAGCGAAGCTTTATTTACAGCTATAGAAAATGCAATAGGATTAAATGCTGAGGTTGATTTTATCTTACTCGATTTTCTTGATGAAGAAAAATGGAAAGAGCTCAAACTGTATGACATAATTGTCAGCAATCCTCCTTATGTAAAACAAAGCGAAATAAACGCAATGCATAAACGTGTAAAAGAATTTGAACCACACCTTGCCTTATTTGTGCCCGATAATGATGCGCTGTTGTTCTATAAAAAACTTGCTGATTTCTCAATAAATCATTTAAAACCGAAGGGAAGTTTATTTGTTGAAATAAATGAGGGGCTGGGTGAACAAGTTATAAATATGTTTCAGTCTGGAGGGTTTACAAATATTGAATTGCGAAAAGATATGCAGGGAAAAGACAGGATGATCAAAGCGATGCGATAATTAATTCTTCACATTCACTGCAACTTTCGCATTGTTTTTCTTTGCTGCTTCCAGCACTTTTATAAAGCCAGCATGATAAGAGATTGAGTCTGCATTTACAACTACTGTTAGGGTATCACCTGGGAATTTGCGATGTTTATCCAATTCAATTTTCAGAAATGAATCAAGCAATGCTGGTGGTACTTCTCTTTGCCCGATATAAACCTTTTGCGCCGCATCAATAGAAACTGTTACTGTCTGTTTTACTTTTCTGTCTTTCGATGCATGTGGAGTATTCACCGCTTTGACATTAGGATTAGCCTGTGTAGTGGTGATCAAAAAGAACATCAGCAAAATGAAAAGGATATCATTCAGTGAATCTGTGAACACTTCCGACTCAGTTCTATGTTTTTTTCTAAACTTCATTCTGCTGGTGATTAGTGAGTAGGCTCTTGTAATACATCAAGGAAATCGGCTGCTGCAGCTTCCATTTTGTTTGATGTCTTATCTATTTGTGTATTGAGATAGCTGTAAGCAAAATAGGCGATCAACCCGATGACCAGACCAGTGATCGACGTAATAAGTTTTGTATAAATACCCTGCGAAACAACATTGATCTCCACTTCATTTGCTTTTTGAATATTAGCAAACAGTTGCATCAAACCAATCAGCGTTCCCACAAAACCAAAAATTGGCGCTGCCTTTGAAACAACGGAAAGGATGCCGAGATTTTTTTCTAGTTTATACATTTCCAGTTGACCTACATTATCCATGCTCTTTTCAATGTTCTCGATTGGCTTACCAACCCGTTGCAATCCTTTATCAATGATACGGGCAACCGGGTTATTTGAGTTTTTTGCAAAGCTTCTTGCGGCAACCAGGTTACCACTTACAATATGATCCCGAACAATGTTCATGAAATTCTGATCAATATTTGAAGCATTACGTATGGCTATATAACGTTCGGTAAATACATAAATGGCCAATAGGAGCATGATGGCAAGCGGGACCATGATCCAGCCACCCATAAAAAGCAGCTCCATGAAACTTATACTGCCATCATTATTGCGATCGACATTAATATGCCCGGCAACTTGTGTTAACGAGTCGGAAATCTGTAGAAGATCAATCATTTCTTTTTTCTTTGGTTCGTAAAAGTAGTACTACGAAGTTGTCGGGAATAGATAACTTTTCAACAACTGTGGATGAAACGAGAAAAATAATGCCACGTTGTGGAGGCATGTTAAGTTTTGGAGTTCTTTAACAACAATCAACAGATGATTGTATAAAACAGTTAAACTTTCGCAAATAACTATTTAGATCCCTGGCCGATAGGTTTCATCATCATTGCTTGTATCTGTTTCATTGTATTTTCCATTCCTTGTGCACTACCATCAAGGAATATAACGTTGCCTTTACCAAATTCTGCAAAGTTCTTGATCGCCTCTGTCCACATACTGAATAGGATTACATTGGTATCAAGATTGGCTTGTTTCATTTGTTCGGCTGCTTCCGTCATGCCCTGCGCTACTTCCATACGGAATAAAGCAACACCCTGTCCGCGAAGTCTTGCTGCCTCCTTCTCTGCTTCTGCGGATATCTTTATTGCATTACCTTCTGCTTCGGCAGCTTTTGTTTTTGTAATCAGTAATGCTTGTCCTTCATTCTCCGCAGCTGCTTTCAGGTTATTACTAGCTACCACTTTGCTCATTGAATCAAGGATCACTTTATCAAATGTGATATCGTTGATCTGCAGATCCTGCAAATGATAGCCCCAATTTTCCAATGAATGGTCAACCTGTTCTTTTACATATTCAACAATCTCTTTTCGAAGACCTAATACTTCTGCTTGTTTTTTTGTAGCAACAAAAGAACGGATATTCCCTTCAATGGTTCTGATCAGCGCCTGCATAAGATCTCTGTCAGCGATGAATTTGAATGCGACTTTTTTTATAGTTTCTTCATCTGCATTTTGTACAGAATATAAAAGCATGCTTTTGAAATAAACATTTGCCTGGTCCTGTGTTACTGCCTGGAACTCTAATTCCACTGAACGATTTTGAATGGAGACTCTTTTATGAACTGATTCAATGATCGGGAGTTTCATTCGCAATCCCGGTCTTGCAATACGCTGGTATCGGCCAAACATGGTAATCACGCCTATAAAACCCTGGTTGATGGTATAAAAAGAACCAAAGAAAATAATAACTATTATCAATGTCCACCAATACTGTGACCAAAATTGTTGCATATATATTTTTTTGAGGGAGCTAAAGTACCAAGAATTTCAATGGGCAGGGAATTATTTTACAACTGATGAAAGACAGAATGAAATAGAATTAACTTTGTATAAACCTTTTTTATGTCACGCAGCTCAAAACTATTTATTGGCATTCTTAGCTTTTTGCCAATCGTTCTTCTCATCGTTTTATTTTTTATGTTCTTAAGATTATTTCCCACTTTTATTGAATGGGGTAATAATGGTGACAATTATGAACCAGCACCACAAGAGGTCTTTAGTCTATTTGGCCCACTGTTCATAGTCGGATTTGGAATGGGCATACTTTCTATCGGCCTGCTTATTTTCTTTATCATGCATCTTATAAGGAACAAAGCAATGGATTCCACTGAAAGAATAATTTGGATCCTTGTTTTCTTATTCGCAGGAATTGTTGGTTATCCTATCTATTGGTATATGCGGGTTTGGAAAAATGAATTGTAACCTCAGGATTTCTCATTCCAGATACTAATGAGGTGTACCATTGTTTCTACAGCTTTATTCATATCCTGAATGCTGATAAATTCAAGTTTGGAATGAATTGCCTGTTCGCCGGCAAATAAATTCGGGCAAGGCAAACCCATAAATGATAAACGACTGCCATCTGTACCGCCGCGAATACTTTCCATCTTTAATTTTAAACCTGCTCTTTTAATTGCTTCTTTTGCATGATCCACTATTTGTGGGTGAAGCAACAATATTTCTTTCATGTTACGATATTGCTCAGTCACTTTAAATTCAAAAGATGCTTTGGGGTAAAGACGCATCAACTCTTCGATCTGTGTACGCAGGTAATCTTCTTTTTTTTGCAAGCCCTTTGTTTCAAAATCACGAATGATAAAGTCGATAGTACATTTTTCTGCAATGCCCTCTAATCTTACCGGGTGAATAAATCCTCTCTTCCCTTCAGTAGATTCTGGTGATAACCTGTCTTTAGGAAGCGCTGCCAATATTTCCCCGGCAATTTTCATTGCATTTATCATTTTCCCTTTAGCATAACCGGGATGTGCAATTACTCCATGAATAATAACTTCCACACCATCTGCACTGAATGTTTCATCTTCAAGACTTCCTGCATTGCCTCCATCCAACGTATATGCAAAGTCGGCTCCCAATTTTTTCAGATCAACCTTTTCAGTTCCTCTTCCCACTTCTTCATCAGGTGTAAACAATATCTTTATTTCTCCATGCTTTACATCCTTATTCGCCATTAAAAAATTTGCAAGATCCATGATCTCTGCAACACCGGCCTTATCATCACCTCCCAATAATGTTTTTCCTGATGGAGTGATAATATCATTTCCAATTTGTGTTTGCAGGTATGGATAATCGGTGGTTTTTAAAATCTGTGTAGTATCATCTGGTAAAACAATATCCTGTCCCTGGTAATTTTTATGTACAATTGGTTTTACATCTTTACCGCTGCAATCCGGCGCGGTATCAACATGAGCACAAAAACATATAACCGGAATTCTCTTTTCGGTATTAGAAAGAATGGTTGCATACACATAACCCCACTCATCCATGTGAGCATCGCTGATGCCCATTTGTTTTAATTCTTCGGCTAAGATCTTACTGAGATCTTTTTGCTTTTCCGTTGAGGGATTTGTTTTTGAAAGAGGATCGCTTTGGGTATCTATTTGAACATAACGCAAAAATCTCTCTGCTGCAGTGAACTTGTAGTTTTCAAACATACTTTATAAAAATGGACAGCGAATATACGACTAAAGTGGCCAATAGTGAATAGTAAATGGTCAGTGGTCAATTTATTTGAGTGCTCATATTCACCATGGGTTAACAACTTCAGTTGCAAAAAATGAAATAAGTATCTACCTTTTATTTCTTAACCAAAATCAGCTATTATGAAAAAGCTCTTACTTGGCGCCATCGTCGGTGGCATTCTTGCGTTTGCATGGCAAACACTTTCATGGACAGTTCTTCATTTACATGATTCCGAATACAAACAAACATCAAACCAGGATGCAGTGATCACTTCTCTTGGTCAGCTTGAAGAGGGCCAATACCTCGTTCCAAGGGCAAGCACCACTGCATCAATGAAGGAAATGGGAGACTTTGAAAAAAGCATGGAAGGTAAACCATGGGCTATTGTTACTTATCATAAATCTTACAAAATGGATATGACCATGAATATCGTTCGTGGCTTGCTTGTTTCCATTATTGCTGCCTTTTTAATTTGCTGGATATTGATGAAACAAAATTCGGGTTTCGGAACAACATTTATAAGTTCAATATTTATTGGTGTGGTCGGATATCTGTTCATTCCCTATTCCGGGCATATATGGTATCAAACACCCGGAGCTACCACAAATCTTATAGATGCATTAGTATCCTGGGGACTTTGCGGACTTTGGCTGGGATGGTGGCTTAATAGGAAATAGTTGTAAGTCGTATGTTATAAATTATAAGAAAGGGGCTGAAATTTCAGACCCTTTTCATTTCTAGTATTTTTAAA
>DASYQG010000443.1:0-8096 GCA_036005825.1 Chitinophagaceae bacterium
CCTATAGTTCTTCGCAGCAACAACTTGAAATGGGTTAACTTTCGGTGACTTTTAAAATAAGGTTATGGCTACTGGTACACAATCAACCATTAAAAAAATGAGCCCCCAATTTCTTGTAACCGATATTGAACACTCAATTGAATTTTATAAGAAAAAGTTAGGCTTTGAGGTAGAGTTTCGCTATGAAGATTTCTACGCAGGTATTATCAAAGATGGCTACTCTATTCATTTTAAATCCGGAAAACCTTCAACCGAAGAGAGAAAAAGAAAAAGAGAAAACGTTGATCTCGATATTGTCTTTTCAGTAGAAGGTGTTGAAGATTTATACAATGAATTTGGAAATAAATCTGTTGAAATTATCCAGCCATTGTGCGACAGACCTTATGGCAAGGAATTTTATATTGCCGATCCAGACGGTTATATTCTTGCATTTTTAGAAGAAGTGTAAATCTT
Source organism: Chitinophagaceae bacterium (assembly GCA_036005825.1). GTDB lineage: Bacteria > Bacteroidota > Bacteroidia > Chitinophagales > Chitinophagaceae > VBAS01. Next base: position 454 of record DASYQG010000443.1, read on the forward strand.
TCTTCCATAGTTCTTCGCAGCAACAAGAGAAAATAAATGAATGAAAATAGTTTGTCATCTCGCAATTTTATATATTCTTTTAAGCATTTCATACAGATGTGGATGATTTGCCTTTAGTGATTCGGGCTGTTCAAAGAAGTATTCGGAAATAACTGCAAAAAACTCGACTGTGTTGGTGGCTCCGTACATATCAATATCCGATCCATAGTTTTTCATATGCTCAATAGTGGAGTCCATCATCTGTTTCCATTGCTGTACATATTTCCGCTCTAAAATTATTTCTGGAACACCATCCATTGTTCCGTCCATTTTATCTATCAAGTGCACAAATTCATGAATGGCCGTGTTGTGTGCATCATTGTTATTAATAAAACCTTGTCTTAATTGCCATTTGGTAATGATCATCACATGTTGCAAAGCACCTGTGCCCATCATTCCCGCGATGTTCCGATCTATTCCTTCCTGGTCAAAATCCATATTAAATGATCCGGGATATACCAAAACTTCATGGAGGTTTATATACTGCCAGTCTGTGATCAAATAAACGGGAATAATAGCCCCGGCTGCAATTAAAAGCCGGTCGATATCTTCAACGATCGCATTAACCCCGGTTATTTTCACTGCCGATAAAAAATGATCGACTCTTTTATCAAACATTTCTTTTCCACTCACATCAAGTTGCCGGTAAAACTTTACATACTCTGTAAGCAACTCACTGTAATTCTCAGGCAGGTGACTGATGTTCTTTGTCCTGTTCATTCTGAAAACAAACAAAATTAATAAAACAATCAACCCCAGGACACATAATATCAGTATTACAGTCGTCATAATATAATGAAGATAAAGTTTCTTCTTTTGAGAGATGATGAATTTACGCGGTTGCTGGTGATGCGGTATCCGCGCCTTTTCTCATAGTTCTTCGCACCTATAACCGAAATTTTTTATTTGAGAAAATTCAGCCTGATTTTTGCTCAATCGTTTATTATTCAAAATTGCAACCTTTCATTATGAGGAATTATATGTTGCTTAATACCTGTTTATTTTTTTTGTTTTCCTGCAAGGACAAGAATGACAATACAGCACCTGTCGATACCATTGATCTAAAAAGAGGAGCTATTATTTCGTGCGGCCCTCAGGAAGGAGAAGTTTTTGGTAGCGTTTCTTTCACTGCAACAGTGCCAACATCATTTCAAAAAGATTTCAATATCGCTGTTGCATTGCTTCATTCATTTGAATATGATGAAGCAGAGAAAATGTTTGCAAAGGTCATTGATGAAGCTCCTCGTTGTGCGATGGCTTATTGGGGAGTGGCGATGAGTAATTTTCATCCGGTTTGGGTACCGCCTTCACAAGCTGAGTTACAAAAAGGATCACAGGCTATACAGATTGCCCGGTCTATAAAAGATAAAACTAAACGGGAGTCGGATTATATTGAAGCCATCGCTAAGTTTTATGAGGATGCCGATGAACTCGATCATCGCAGCCGTGTATTGAAATTTGAAAAAGCAATGGAAGAGATATATAGATCCTATCCTGATGATAAGGAAGCCGCAGTATTTTACGCATTAGCATTAAGTGCAGCTGTAGATCCTGCAGATAAAACGTACACCAGGCAGCGAAAAGCGTTCGATCTTCTAAGTCCGATCTTTCAACAACAACCTTTACACCCCGGCGTTGCACATTATATCATTCATAATATGGATTATCCCGGGCTGGCAGAATTAGCTTTACCTGCAGCCAGGAAATATGCAAGTATTGCTCCTGCTTCTGCTCATGCACAACATATGCCTTCTCATATTTTTATCCGCTTGGGTTTATGGGATGAATCTATTAAATCGGATCTTGCTTCTGTAGCAGCTGCGCAATGTTATGCTGATAAAGCAAAGATCAAAGGACACTGGGATGAAGAGTTGCATGGACTGGATTATCTTGTTTATGCTTACTTGCAAAAAAAGGATGATGTATCAGCTAAAAAACAACTGACCTATTTGGAAAGTATTCATGAAGTTTATCCTTCCAATTTTAAAGTAGCTTATGCCTTTGCCGCCATTCCTGCACGTTATGCACTGGAAAGAAAAGATTGGAAGATGGCTGCGGGATTACAATTACAACCTGCAAATTTTCCGTGGAAAAACTTTCCGTGGCAGGAAGCTATTATTCATTTTGCAAGATCGCTTGGTCATGTCCATTTAAATAATTTGAATGAAGCGGAGCTCGAATTGGGTCAGTTAAAAGAACTATACCAAGTCTTGAGTACACAAAAAGATAAAGCAAATGAAGCGGCCCAGGTGGATGTACAAATAAAAGCTTCCGAAGCCTGGATAGAATTAAAGAAAGGAAATGCAAACCTGGCTAAAGAATTGATGATGGCAGCTGCCGATAAAGAAGATGCAATGGAAAAACACCCTGTTACTCCTGGTTCAGTGTTACCTGCCCGTGAGTTGCTGGGTGAAATGTTATTAGAATTAAATGAACCTGTTTTGGCTGTAGATGCATTTGAAAAAGATCTGAAAGTAAATCCCAATCGGCGCAATGGGTCAATTGGTCTGAGTTTAGCGAAACAAAAAGCGACAAAAAAAATGAGGTAAGGCATTCAGCAATTTGCTTGAGCTAAACAATATTTATATTTGAATAAACTTGCAACATGCAAAATGAAATTAGCGTTGATGAACTAGATCAATCATTAAAACAATCCCCTGATCAATTTTTTGTTATCGACCTGATGAGCAAAGAAGAATTTGCAACCAATCATATTCCGGGCACCGTTAATATTCCTATCGAGGAATTGAGCAACCGGTTAGCAGAAATTCCAATAGAAAAGAATATTGTCGTTGTATGCAGAAGAGGTTTGACAAAATCTGATCTTGCATTGCAGCAATTGCAGCAATCAGGTTTTGCCAATGCGCAAAAATTATCAGGTGGTACTACTGAATGGGTTGAACATTTTTCAAAACCCAATCCATAATATCTCATTTTACCAGTTGTTTGCCAATGATAACAGACATATTTAAAGTGACAATACATATGGTTTCAAGTCTTGACGGCTTTATTGCCAAAAAAGACAACAGTGTTTCGTGGTTTGAGACAGCTGACTACTACGAGAAAGGAGTTACCGAACAAGGTGCGGAGGAATTTCTTAAAACAATAGACTGCTATGTAATGGGTGCACGGACATATGAACATGCTTTGGAACTTTCAAAATCTTATGGGTGGATTTATGGAGACACACCGACTTTTGTAGTAACTCATCGAAACCTGCCGATCGACAGAAAGAACATTGAATTTTATTCGGGCGACCTGAACAAACTTGTGAATGAACGACTAAAACCAAACTACAAAAATGTTTGGCTTGTAGGTGGTGCTATACTTGCCAAAGATTTCATTCATTTAAAATTAGCAGACGAAATAAGATTATCAGTTATGCCTATTATTTTGGGTGACGGAATTTTGTTTTTTGATCATATCGGACAACAACTGCCATTACATCTAAAAGATGTGACAGCATACAAAAGCGGGATGGTAGAACTTTGGTATGAGATACGAAAAGAATAGGAACATCCTTATGTATCAACAAGCCCTTCGAAGTATTTTAACGGAGAATTGATTTAGGACATTGTTAGTGCCTGCCTGCGAGTTCCAGTATCACGATCTTTCTTCCACAGTTCTTATGTGGTATAAAATAAATTTGCCTGCTATGAATAAAGCAATAGCAGGCAAATGATGAACTGTCAATAAAATTACTTTATTGAAACCGGTACTTCGAGGTTTTCCCACATTAACGCAAAACCTTTAGCATCTACTTTATAGGTCATTTTTTCATTAAAGCTTGCTGACTTTTTTGGTTTTACAGTCACACGTAACACATCCTTTGTGGGATCTTCAGTTGTAGATCCGTCACGGTTAATTCCCCATTGACCAGTTGCGGAATTAAAAATAATTGTCCATTCCTTTTCTCCGGGTAGCGCATATAAACTGTATTTTCCCTTAGCCAGGGTTTTACCTTCAACTTTGATATCCTTGTCTGTTTCAAATAAGGTCGCTTCGTTGGCTCCTGCTCTCCAAACTTTGTCGTATGGAACCAGGTCTCCCCATATCTTTCTTCCTTTTACTGAAGGGCTGCTGTAATTAATAGTAACTGTAGCTCCCTGTACTTTACCGGTAGCGGTAGCAGGAGGGCTTGGCCTTTGTGATTTATCAGCCTGCGCCCAGATTGTTGAAGACATGAATACTCCGGCCAATAGCAGAGCAAATCCTTTAGTCATAATTGCTTTTTTCATTTTATTCAATTAAAGGTTATAAAATTTTTTTGCAGATAAAATTACATAATTCTTTGACTGCTTGTTTTGCTGATATTTCCACCATTAAGTTGGGTCTGGCAGACCCTTTCTTCCCCCTCGACTCAGCACCGAAATTAAAAAAGGATTAACTTTCATTTGGTAATGATGTTGCAGGGAATGCTCTTTCTATCATAGTATATTTGTTATCTATATATTTTTTCACAATCTAAAACGAAAACCATGTCAATAAGATTAAATGAAATCGCTCCCGATTTCAAAGCAGAAACCACGAAAGGTACCATCAGTTTTCATGAGTGGCTTGGTGATGATTGGGGAATTCTGTTTTCTCATCCCAAAGATTTCACTCCTGTCTGCACCACTGAATTGGGCTATATGGCAAAACTTGAACCTGAGTTTGCAAAAAGAAATTGCAAGATCATCGGGTTAAGTGTTGACCCGGTGGAAAGTCATTTAAAATGGGAAAAAGATATTGAAGAAACACAAGGCCATGCGGTGAATTATCCAATGATCGGTGATCCTACTCTTGCTATTGCAAAATTATTTGATATGCTACCTGCAGAGGAGCCCGGAACTTCTGAAGGAAGAACTGCGGCTACTAATCAAACTGTACGTTCAGTATTCGTTGTCGGTCCGGATAAGAAGATCAAATTGACGCTAACTTATCCAATGACAACAGGCCGCAACTTCGATGAGATCTTACGTGTAATAGATTCAATGCAATTAACTGCAAACTACAAAGTGGCAACTCCTGTAAACTGGAAGAATGGAGAAGATGTTATTATTGTTTCGTCAGTAACCAATGATGAAGCAAAAGAAAAATTCCCTGAAGGTTGGAAAACAGTGAAACCTTATCTCCGCATTGTAGCACAGCCCGGCAAAGAGCTGGTAAATGAAAATTGATTTGAAACTTTAAAGTATAAGCTGATGAAATGAGCCATAAAAAATTCCCTAGTTGGTAATATAACTTCGACCGGGAATTTTTTAAGGCTCGTTCTTTATGTCGTTGCTGATGTTAAGTTCCTTCCCCTTGAAGAACTACTGCAGAGCAGAAAGTTAGCGACGATCTAAAATATATTCCAATTCCACGTCTTCATGAACGAAAACAAATCACTTGCTCGTCTTGAAATGTTTAGTGATGGAATATTTGCAATCGCCATCACACTTTTAATACTTGAGATAAAAGTTCCAGATATTGATTCAATTCATTCAGTAAATGACCTGGTCAACGCTCTTGTTCATTTGTGGCCATCATTCTTTGCTTTCACTTATTCTTTTGGTGGAATTTTGGTTCAATGGGTAGTACATCACAATACATTTAATCACTTGAACAAAACATCGCGGCCATTTTTATATACCAATGGGTTTCTGATGATCGCTAACAAGATCGTTAACGGAAAAGAAGATTATATGGGTACTTTGCTTTTTACTTTATGATGATAAACAAAAAATATTTGTTTCTGTTGATAGCGAACACAACGCCAAATGGGAATTTAAAATAACAGCTAATGCCATGAAAGGAACGCTGATGTATAAGGGCGATCTGTACAGGATCGTTGCCATTTTCCACCTCTTTGATGGGTGAATATATTTTAATTGACCATGCCGCCCCTGCAGTAATTCTTTATGAATCGACTATGGCATTGTAAGCTGTTGCCTGGGTTTTAATAGTCAACGCAGCACTTAAAGATCATTTAGGTAAAAGTGAAAAGGCAACTTTGCAAATTCGCAAGAACGATCGGTTCGCATATTTTGCATTTGCTCTTTGTGCGATCATAGCAATTTGGTTTCCTCTTACCATTGCCATCATCACTACCATCACCTGGATCTTTTGGTTGGTACATGGAATCAATATCAAACATGAATAATGAATCCAATTTATAGAATTTTATGGAGAAACCTACGCAGGACAATCTGAAATAAACCATAGATATTTACTGTTCCGGCAGGATTTATTGTCTTTAACTTTGCTTTTTCGATAACGATAAACCATCTTAGCCATCCGCTATGAAAAAGATTCTACGAAGAACCCTGAATATAACCGGCATTACACTCATTGCCCTTATTGCAATTGCATTTCTTATTCCCGTTCTTTTCAAAAAACAAATAACCACTCTTGTTAAAAAAGAAATCAATAAAGGCCTTGTGGCTAAAGTTGATTTTAAAGATGTAAGTCTTTCGCTGTTCAGGCATTTCCCCAAGATTTCTATTTCACTCGATGAGCTTTCTGTTATAGGTACAAATGAATTTGCCAAGGACACATTGATCGCCGCAAAAACTTTGGAGGCTTCTGTCAATCTCATCAGCGCCATTAAAGGAAAAGATATTAAAGTATATGGTGTGTTCCTGGAATCACCCCGCATACATGCGCTGATGAATAAAGATGGAAAAGCAAACTGGGATATTGCCCGGCCGGATAACGATACAACCGGTCTAACCGACACTTCTCCTTCCGAGCTCAAAATGAATTTGCAGAAATATGAGATCAAAAATGGTTATCTGTATTATAAAGATGAAACAGCAGATATAAGTACTGAGATCTCCAATTTCGATCATGAAGGTAGTGGCGATTTTACTGCCGATGTATTTACGTTGAAGACTAAAACGAAAGCAGATAACGCTGGCTTTATTTATACATCTATTCCTTATCTCAACAATGCAAAAGCAGAAATCGATGCGGATGTCCAAATCGACAACACTAACAGTAAATACACTTTTAAAACTGAATCGATCAAACTGAATAATCTAAACCTGAATGCCGAAGGATTTTTCCAATTAGTGAATGACAGCACTTATAATATGGATATCAAATTCAAAACTCCTTCTAATGAATTTAAAGATATCCTTTCACTGATACCGAGCATTTATAAAAAAGATTTTGACAAAATAAAAACCAGCGGGCAAGCTGCCTTTAATGGTTTTGTAAAAGGAACATACAGTTCGCAACAAATGCCAGCTTATGATGTGAACCTTGATGTGACAAATGGCTTTTTCCAATATCCTGATCTGCCAAAGCCGGTAAAGAATATACAATTGGCGATCCATGCCAGCAACCCTGATGGTAAGCCAGATAATGCAGTTGTAGATATTTCAAAAGGGCATATCGAAATGGATAATGAACCTTTTGATTTCAAATTATTGTTTAAAAATCCGGAGACCATAAAATACATCGATGCTGTTGCAAAAGGTAAACTTGATCTTGCCAATGTCGGCAAATTTGCAAAACTGCCAGGCGATACAAAATTGGCAGGATTGGTTTGGGCTGATGTATTTGCAAAAGGAGCAATGGCTGCATTACAGAATCAACAAGGAGATTTTACTGCTGGTGGTTTTCTTGATATCAAAGAT
>DASYQG010000444.1:0-2270 GCA_036005825.1 Chitinophagaceae bacterium
TTCTTCTGTCGATAGCCCGCTGCGATAAATAGGCTGATGGAATCGAAAGTGAAAAAGGATTGCCACCTTTATTTTTAAGCTTTACAACGTAACGGGTGAATTGCGCATGTATTTCGGAAAAAAGTAAACAGCTTCCAATAATTACAACGATCAATTTTTTCATTCAGGATCACTTTATCGATCCAAAAATACTAATTAAAAGCAAGAATTAATTATGCTCAACCATCCACATTTTGATGCCAAAACCAGTTTTGAAACCAAGAGTATTTGGAGGTGAACCGGGTGACGGTGGTTGGTATTCCCACATTATAAAATCACGGGCGACAAGGCCAATGTTTTTTGCAAATTTATCTGAAGCCAATGTTCTATATCCGGGCTGTGCATTATTTGTAACAGGAGCGTTGATCGATTCATCTATCTGGAAAACGGTATACACATCGTTGTACGTTTTGCCGCCAATGGTTGTAGTGTTATCAAACTGTTCCATATTATAATCCCATTCATTCATGTTATCATCGTTGAAGAAAGTATAAAGAGATGCATAAGGATCATCCGACAAATATTTATTTCCCTTCCAGTCATTATTTAATTTAAATGGCAAATGAAGTTTGATAAAACGAAGATTATCTTCAATAACTTCTACTTCGGTAGTAAGGGGAGTTATAAAGTACGTTCCATTTTCAATCCAAGGTTGATTGCCTAACGAATCACTCAGATAACGGAGAATGCGATAGCTTGGTCTTCCAAGATTGTCTGTTATTCGTGCATCTACCACATGTTTTACCCTATACTTGTGAATTTCTTCGTCCCTTCCAAAATTTGTAAAAATGGTTGAGTCTAACCGGTAAGTAATAAACTTGCCAACAGCTAAGGGCATATAATCAGCAATAGCTTCTGTCTTAAATTCTTCAGTTTCTTTTTCACACGAAGAAATGGAAAAAAGAAAACCAATTGCGGCTAAAAACTGTATCAGGTTCTTCGATCTCATAAGATTGTTGATCAATAAGGGTACATTAGATTTATAATGGAACCAACGGCGGTTCAAAACTAAAAACAAAAACCGGGAACTACAATTCCCGGCTTTTTTAACGGCTTTTTTGTGAGATTATTGTCTGAATCTCAGCTTGTAAAGCCTATTCTAAGTGTTTAAACTCAATATTCTATTACTTCAACGCTCCTGATTGTATAATTCCACCTCCCAATACGTCGTCATCTTCATAAAATACGGCGCTTTGACCCGGAGCTATTCCTTTTACATGATCATAGAATTTTACCTTCATTGAACCCCGTCCGACCGGATCATCCGGGCGGGCATTTTCAGGGTAAATATTTGACAAAGCACCTTTATCCTTGTAACGGATCTTTGTTGTTGCTTCCATTCCCGGACTAATGAAATCATATTTGATCAAATTCAATTTGCCTACCACCATTTCATTTTGTTCAAGATCCTCTTCATTACCTAAAACAACAGTGTTGGTATCAGGATCGATTTTCGTTACAAACACAGGACGTCCTAATGCAATATCCAATCCTTTACGTTGACCAATTGTATAAAATGGATAACCCTTATGTTTTCCTAAAACATTTCCGTTCTTATCAATAAAATTTCCACCATCAACTCTTTCTTCCAATCCTTCTACATTTCTTTTTAAAAAACCACGGTAATCATTATCAGGTACAAAACAAATTTCATAGCTCTCAGATTTCTTTGCCAGTTCAGGATAACCGTAATCAAAAGCCATTTGACGTATCTCTGTTTTTCTATATGGTCCTAGTGGTAAGATAGTTCTGCTCAACAGGTCTTGTTGCAATCCCCACAATACATAACTCTGATCTTTTGTATCATCAACTGCTTTGCTAACAACAAACCTTCCATTATCATGCTGACGAATTTTTGCATAATGACCTGTTGCAATAAATTCACAATCCAATGCATCAGCTCTTTTTAATAATGCTCTCCATTTAATATGCGTATTGCAAAGCACACATGGGTTCGGAGTTCTTCCTGCTAAATATTCATCCACGAAATTTTCAATTACAAATCCGCCGAACTCTTCGCGGATGTCAAGAATATAATGAGCAAAGCCATGCTCAACGGCAGCTTGTCTTGCATCGTTGAATGAATCAAGATTGCAGCAACCAGTTTCTTTTTTACTTCCACCGCTATGTGCATAGTCCCATGTTTTCATAGTAATGCCCACTACTTCATAACCTTCGTCATGAAGCATCAATGCGGTGATGGTACTATCAATACCACCACTCATTGCCAC
>DASYQG010000445.1:0-3971 GCA_036005825.1 Chitinophagaceae bacterium
AATTACAGGAACTCCGAAAACTCCGGGTCATAGATATGATTGGGAAGGAAAAAAAGTCGGCATTGGAAGCTTAACACTCAGATCAATTGATAACAAGCATATTCATTTTGATCTTGAATTTTTAAAACCATTCAAAGCAAAGGCTAAAGACAATTGGCTATTTGAACATTGGGGTAGTGGCAATGAAACAAAAGTAACCTGGCAAAACAGCGGTGGTCTTCCCTGGCCAATGGCAAGTTTGATGGGACCGAAGATCGTCAAAGACCTTAACGTACAATTTGTAACAGGGTTAAACAATTTGAAAAAGCTTTGCGAAGAATGAGTCCTTTCCGCATAAATTTCATTCACTAAAAAAACAGTTCTACACCCCCTCAGTAGGAAAATTTTTACAATTAGATTCACATTCCTTTTTGAAAAACAAAACATTTTTTGATTTCCTTTATGCAATTCCGGTGCTCCCGCCATCTCATTACTAGCAAAACCACCTGTTATGATAAAGGGAATTTGTTTAAGCATCGTTATCTCATTGCTTGTTTTTTCCTGTGCGCAGGTAAAGCAAATGCAACACAAACAATCGCCAAATGCCATTCCTGTATTAAGAATTACAAATGATACAACCGCCACTCCAGTAAAGATCTCTTCGCTTTCTGTTGATATAAAAGTTGCTGCAAATACGGCCACTACAACTTTCGATATAACTTTTTATAATCCAAACGACCGCATACTTGAAGGCGAGTTGGAGTTTCCTTTAGCAGATGGTCAGCATATTATTCGCTATGCACTTGACATGAATGGGAACCTTCGTGAAGGTGTTGTAGTTGAAAAGGCAAAAGCAAGAGTAGCTTTTGAAAATACAATTCGCAGGAAAGTTGATCCGGGGTTAGTTGAAAAAACGAAGGGCAATAATTTTCGTACACGCATTTATCCGCTACCGGCAAATGGTACAAGACATATTGTGATCGCATTTGAACAAACACTTGAATTGCTTAACAAAGAGTTTTTTTACCAGCTTCCTTTATATGCAAGTGAACCCATAGAGCAATTTTCCATCAAAACTTCCGTAATTAAAAATTCAGAAAAGCCTGTATTGGAAGAAACTACTTTTACAAATTTTGAATTTAAAAAATGGGAGAATGTGTGGTTGGCAGAATACGATCAAAATAATTTTATTCCAAATCAAACTATTGCCTTTACTATTCCTAATTCATCAAAAGATGAAACATTAATATTAGCTGAAAACGATAAGGAACAAACTTACTTCTATGTAAATAACCGCATTGCTTCTGATCATGAAAAGAAGCTTGCTCCCAAAACGATAGGCATTTTATGGGACGTATCAGCATCGGGTGAAAAGAGAGATACAAAAAAAGAGATTCAGCTGCTCAAAGAATATTTTTTCCGGCTTGGAAATGTAAAGGCTTCGCTTATCCCTTTCAACATTATTATCCAAAGCAAAGAAGATTTTATAATTAATGCAGGTAATACTGATGCATTGAGTAAAAGACTCAAAGAGTTTGTTTACGACGGCGGAACTCAATTCGGTGCAATTGATTTGTCAGCTTATAGTTTTGATGAGATCCTTCTTTTCTCTGACGGGTTATCCACTTTTGGTAAAAAAGAAATTGTCCTGTCATCAAATCCAGTCATTGCCATTAATTCTTCTGCTTCAGCAGATTTTTCTTCATTGAAATTTATTGCACAGCAAACACATGGAAAATTTATTGATTTAACTAATACAGAATTGAATACTGCCATTGGTGAAATAAATGGTCGATTGCTACAAGTGATAAATACGGAATTTAATCCGGCGGAAATTGAAGATTTTGTTATACAAAGCGGTCCGATACAAAATTCAGGGCTTTCTTTTGCTGGTAAGTTAAAGACCATTTCTGCAATAGTAAAAGTCAACCTGGGTTTTGGCAATGAAATTAAAACCACAAAAATATTTACAATTAATAAGCCTGATAGGAGTGATTACAACAATGTAAAAAGGATCTGGGCTGAAATGAAGATCGCTGAACTAGACCTGCAATTTGAAAAAAACAAAGAAGAGATAACAAAACTTGGTAAAGAGTTTTCGATCGTTACCCAAAACACTTCGTTGATCGTACTTGATCGTGTGGAAGATTATGTAGAGCATGAAATAACACCACCAGAAGAATTGCAAAAAGAATATTTTACATTACTAAAAGAAAAACATGACTCTGAAAAAGATGATAAGGCTATCGCTTTACAGCAAGCATTAAATGCGATGAAAGAGTTAAAAAAATGGTGGCATAAGAATTACTCTCCTTTAAAAAAGAAAGAAGATGTATTTACTCCAGATAGTATGATAATTACAGCGAATGATTTGGAAGAGTCAAGAGTAGACTATCAGCGAATTACCCTCCCCGATTCACTTGTGAGTGATTCAGTGCATCTTTCTATTTCCGCTGGGCTGGGCGCCTTTTCCCACTCAGATACCGGCAGAGTTTCTTTATCATATTCAGCTTCTGAGAACAGGGAGTTAAACTCAGTGCGAGTAATGCAAGATTCAAGGATTTATAATTTAAGTTTTGAACCTGGTAATGCTGATGGAATTGAAGATAAATTAGAGGAAGAAAAAGTCAATTCGGTAGCAAAGCCTCCTACAATTGAACTCAATAAATGGAAACCAGATGTTCCCTATTTAAAAGAGTTAGAAAAGGTTGCTCCGAATGAAAGAAGAAGCAAATACTATTTATTAAAAAAACAATATTTTACTCAGCCATCATTTTTTATTGATGTTGCAGGGTTTTTTATAGAAAAGAATGAAAAGCAATTTGGCCTCCTCGTATTAAGCAATATTGCCGAAATGAAACTGGAAGATGCCGCATTGCTGCGAATGGTAGCAAACCAATTATTGGAAGCAAATGAAAAAGAGCTGGCAATCGAAATCTTCAGGGAAATTTTAAAAATAAGGGAAGAAGAACCGCAGTCCTATCGTGATCTTGCCTTAGCGCTGAGTGAAACCGGCAATAATAATGAAGCGGTTGAATTACTTTATAAACTGATCACCGGCACATGGGATGAACGCTTTGGAGATGTAAAAGCAATTGCAATAAACGAAATGAATGCAATGATCAGCGGGCATAAGGACATCAATACAAGTGCTATGGATAATCGTTTTGTATTCCCAATGCCCGTAGATGTTCGAATTGTTATTGGCTGGAACACCGATAATTCAGACATTGATCTTTGGGTAACAGATCCTCGAAATGAAAAATGTTTTTATGAACATACAGAAACAGAGATTGGTGGAAAGATTTCAAAAGATGTTACTGCTGGTTATGGTCCTGAAGAGTTTTGCCTGAGAAAAGCCTGGAAAGGAAATTATAAAGTTGAAGTGAACTTATTTGGCGACAGCCGGCAAACTCTTGGTGGTCCTATTGCCATTAAAGCTGAATTGTTTACTGATTTTGGCAAGCCAACTCAGAAAAGAGAAATCATAAATTTCCGTGTAACTACAAATAAAGAAGTGATACAGCTTGGTTCGCTAAAATTTGGAACATGATTCATCAGGACTTTTTAACCCAGTTCACTTTTCTTTCTTTCAGGTAATCAAGTACAAAATCAAAACAGATTTTGTGTTTGCCAACCAGCTCAGGCGGAAATACTCCTTTCTCTGTAAAAAGATTTTGTGCAATTAGGTTGACTGCAGCAGTGCATGTATAACCTGTAGTTCTGGCCATTGATGAAGTTTTTGTTTCATCATCGTAATAGTCTAGCAAGTTCCATTCAACTATTTTATCTTTTCCATCTTCTTTACCGATCAGCTTTACTTTCATCACGGTTAATTCCTCTTCTTCCAGTCCAAGCTTCCATTCATTAAATAATATCTGTGATGTTACTTTCAATGGCGATATCATTGTACCATCTACGTCGATAGGTTTCTCGCTAAAGAACCCACTCACTTTTAATGAACGAATGATCTCAACATGACCGGGGTATCG
>DASYQG010000446.1:0-8774 GCA_036005825.1 Chitinophagaceae bacterium
TTATGGATAAAAAGAAAAGACAGGCTGGTAGTTTTTTCATTGTTATTTTTCATTGTCAATCTTTTATTGGTTGTGCAATTTGTGTCAATTGGTCTTACGATTGTTTCTGAAAGATATACTTACGTTCCTTATATCGGGTTAGCATTTTTAGCGGGCATGTGGTTGGAAAAATATCTTATTACTTCATCCAACATATTTCTTAAAGCAGTGCCTTTTGCTATAGCATTTGTATTCGGCATTATTTCATTTCAAAGAACGAAAGTTTGGAAAGATGGCGATACGCTATGGGCAGACGTAATAAAAAAATATCCTGATGCTGCAACTCCTAGATCAAATCATGCAAATTATCTGAAGAGTATGGCTGCAAAGCCTGAATATAAAGCACGGGAAAATGAATTATTACAAAGAGCATTGGAAGATTGTAATGTGGCCATAACATTAAAACCTACCCACTTAAAAGCTTACGAGAACAGGCAAAATATTTATTTAATACTAAAGAAGGATTCCTCTGCCCTGGCTGATGCAAACACTCTTCTTCAAATGCAACCTTCAAATGCTGCCGCAGCTTATACTAAAGGTTTTGCTTATATGCGTTTCAATATGCCTGATAGTTCCTTGTTCTGGTTCAATAAAAGCTTAGCGATAAACCCAGGTGCAGATTGGGTATTTAATGCCAGGGGAAGTTTGTTATTCGATAAATTTCAAAAATACAATGAGGCTTTAGCGGATTTTGCAAAAGCTATTGAACTGAATCCCGATGCCGAGTATTTTTACAAGAGATCGAATTGCTATTTTAAATTGGGGGACATGACGAATGCAAGAGCCGATGCAATAACAGCTATACAAAAAGGATTTGTGATACCGGATTCGTACAAGACCGCTTTGCAGTTATGATTAATGAATAGTCTTATTTAATTTGGCAGCCGATTCGAAACAAAATTTATTCTTGATGAGTAAGAAGAAGAAAATAAGATCAGTAAAGGCTAGCCAGCCGCAGAGCACGGCGGAAGCAAGACCAAAAAAGGTAAACGAAAAAAGGAGATCATTTCTTCCGTGGATCCTTCCTATTGTTTTGATTACTGCAGTTTGCCTATCACCCATGTTGAAAAACAGCTTCACTAATTGGGATGATGAATATTATGTTATTCAAAATACAATGTTACGTGGGCCGGACTGGGCAGGAATTTTTAGCAAGCCTGTTGTTTCGAATTATCATCCGATCACGGTGGCAACTCTTGCTTTCAATTATTCAATGACCCAGCTTGATCCCTCTTCTTATCTCATTACAAATTTACTGTTGCATCTTATCAATACAGCCCTGGTATTTTATTTTATCTGGCTTATCTCAGGAAAAAAATTATGGGTAGCGGCTTTTTCAGCCATCGTGTTTGGAATTCATCCTATGCATGTGGAATCGGTGGCATGGGTATCGGAACGAAAAGATGTTTTATATACTTTGTTTTTTTTGCTTTCATTAATTCAATACTGGCGATTTCTTGGCCAGGGTAAAAACAAAAGTCTCATTTACTGTTTCCTGTTCTTTGCATTATCCATTTTATCCAAACCGGCAGCAATAATTCTTCCATTTGTTTTATGGTCGCTTGATTATTGGTATGGCCGGAAGTTTAAAGGAAGAGTATTGCTTGAAAAAATCCCTTTTTTACTTGTATCGATTGTTTTTGCTGTCCTTACTTTAAATATTCAATCAAAAACAGCTATTGCCAGCCTGGACCTTTATCCTCTATGGACACGTTTCTTTTTTGCTACTTACTCGGCCATGATGTATATCGTAAGATTTTTTGTTCCTTATCCATTATCAGCATTTCATCCTTTTCCTTCAACGACCAGGATGCCTTTACCAATGATCTTATCACCTGTTTTTATGTTGGCCCTTTTGGCACTGGTATGGTTTAAGCGAAAAAACAAATTGCTTGTATTTTCTTTTTTCTTCTTTATGATCAACCTGGTTCTTGTATTGCAACTTGTGTCAATTGGAGGAACATTACTGTCAGAGAGATATACTTATGTGCCTTACATTGGTATGGCATTTATAATTGGGATGTTGTTGGATAAATATTCTGCATCGACCAATAGGTCATTATTATGGGGGATACCTGCTATAGCATTATTGGTATTTGCCGTCATTACATTTCAGCGAACAAAAGTTTGGAAAAACAGTGATACACTCTGGACAGACACTATAAAACATTTTCCCGGCGCATCTGTGCCCAGGACTAACCGGGCTAATTACCTGATAAGTAGTTCTACAACTGTTAAGGATAAAGTAAAACAAAATGAAATGTTGCAAACGGCATTAGAGGATTGCACTGAAGCGCTGAAAACAAATGCCAATCATGCGAAGGGATATGAGAACAGGCAGAATATTTATTTAAGACTTAACAAAGACAGTTTAGCATTAGTTGACGCAAATTCGTTGATCCGGCTGGAGCCGAAGAATCGTTTAGGATATTATACGAAAGGTGTCGTTTATCAACGATTCAACATGCCTGATTCTGCAATAATGTATTTTGACAAATGCCTTGAACTTAGCCCGAACACTGACTTTGCACTAAATAATCGCGGAAGTCTTTTGTTTAATTATTATAAAAAATATAAAGAGGCAATGGCTGATTTTACAAAAGCCATCCAGATAAACCCGCAGGGAGATTATTATCTTAACAGGTCATATTGCTATTATCAACTAGGCCAGGTTGAATTAGCAAAAGCCGATGTAAGAATGGCAATTCAAAAGAATATTGCCATACCTGATAATTACAGGCAGTTATTAAAACTTTAGTTTATTGAATTCCTAAAGAGGCTGCATAGGCAGCATCCAGTTTAATGCCGGCTTTTTTTGCCATCAATGCGTCATTGCGGGCATTATCAATATTATTAAGATTTTTATAAGCGTATGAACGATTTAGAAAATAAACTGCCTGTGGATCCAATTGAATAGCAGCAGTAATGAACCGAACAGCTTCCTGGTTGTTACCCAGCATACGATAACATTCACCAATGGTATTCGTCACATCCGGATCATTTGGCTGGTAACTTAAAAACCGTTGCCAGTCTTTTATCGCTTCATTATATCTTTTCAGGCTCATGAAAGTAATGGCCCTGTTACTATACGTTGGTTTGTAATCTGGTTTCTGTTCAAGTACTTTCGTAAAATAATATAAAGCAGAATCAAACATGCCTCTCCTTGCATACAATGCTCCCATATTATCCAATGCAACGTAGTAATTTGGTTTTACAACCAGGGCTTGTTTATAATCCACAATGGCATTGCCAAATTTATTTTGATCCATATAAATATTTGCCCTATTGTTATATGATTCATGATCGATCGCATTTAATTTAACGGCTTCCGTATAATAATCAATGGCCTGCTGATAGTTTTTGTTTGCTTCCGCATATTTCAAATTGGCTTGTTGTTCCCTCTTTGCATTTTTATCTGCATCAGCTTCATTTTTGAGTTTGTTTGCATCTCTTCTGAAAAGTGTTGCTCTTGCACTGTATGCCCTGGAGCAAGGCTGATTTTTAATGACATTATCCCAAAGTGTTTCTCCACTCTTCCATGTCCGTGTTTGCAAAAAAGATAACACGGAAAAAATAAGTGTAACGGGTATAATAAATGCGTATGCTTTAGTCATATTGCCTTTTGCATATCTGTCCAAAAGACAACCTGCAATAAAGAATAAACCAATATAGGGTACATAAGTATATCGTTCGGCGATCACAGCGCTGCCGACTGAGAAAATTTGTAATACCAATAAAAGATTTGCAATGTAAAAGGCAATACCAAAAGCAACGAACCTGTATTT
Source organism: Chitinophagaceae bacterium (assembly GCA_036005825.1). Lineage (GTDB taxonomy): Bacteria > Bacteroidota > Bacteroidia > Chitinophagales > Chitinophagaceae > VBAS01. The sequence goes on from DASYQG010000446.1 coordinate 3,825, forward strand.
TTTCCAGGTAAAAAATGTAATTGCCGCGAGTAACAAAGTAAATATTGGACCTATATAATAGACGGCAGCTAATTTTTCATTTAGCGGGGGAAAGGGATAAAAGGCGGAAAGTTTAAACGGAATGATCATTTTAACGAAGTACATCATGATGCCATAAAATCCGAATAAAATATTTTTAGCCAGGCCAAAATATTCTTCTCCAGTAGCGCCAACTGTTTTCTGTGCATTGATGGTTAACAAACCCATTATTATTGCGGGGATAAAAAATGGGATCTTTTCGATAATAAGTTTAAATGAGAACTGGCGCTTTCTTAAAATATCTATACAAAATAAGGATACAGGAAAAATAACGGCAGCAGGTTTTGACATCAACGATAAGATGACAAATAATAAAGTGAGCCAGTATTGTTTTTTTGATGCCGTGTCAACGTATTTGGTATAAGCAATATGGCCCGCAATAAAGAAGAGTGCATACAATACATCTTTTCTTTCTGATATCCATGCTACCGATTCCACGTGTAAAGGATGTATGGCAAAAAGAAGTGATGTAACAAGTGCAATAAGCGAACTATTTTTTGAAAGTAAAAAAGCCAGCCTGTAAACGAGATAACAATTGACAAGATGAAAAAGGAGATTAAACAAATGGTACGACCATTCATTGTCCCCGCTAATGGCAAAATTCAAAGCAAGGCTGAACATGGTCAATGGATGATAATTGCCCTGCACGGGGGTTGTAAACAACTCAGGGAGTCTGCTGAGATCACGGATCAAGTAACTGTTCTCACCAACATAATCAGGGTCGTCCCAATTAACAAAACCTGCTGATAAAGCAGGTATATATATGATAAAAGTAATAATGAGAATAAGCGGTATATGCCAATTGGGTATAGGGGCTGCTTTTGGCTTAACTATTTTGGTGTGAATATGTTTTTCTATCTTTTTTTTCTTTGCCATGATAATTTATTGCCGTGGTAAATTATTAAAATAAACTGGTTTTATTAAGACATAATGCAAACCTTAGGATTTAAGTTTAGCTATTGTATTCCCAGGGATTTTGCAAGATCCGCATCGATTACAAGGCCGCCCTGTTTGGCTATCAATGCATCTTTTCGTGCGGATTCCAGATCTTTTAAATCTCTGTAACAATACGCCCTGTTAAGGTAAAAATGAGGATCCGGCTTTATTTTGATCGACTGGTTAATTATTGACAGGGCCTCATTATATTTTCCCAGGTTTCTGTAACAAGCACCGATGGTATTCATTATATCGGGATCGTTAGGGCTGAATTCCAGGTATTTTTTAAAATCTTTTATCGATTCTTCATTACGATTTAATTCTAAATTCACTATTGCCCGGTTTTTGTACGAAGAAGGATAGTTGGGATTGATGGCAAGCGCCTTATTAAAATATATCATGGCCGAGTCATATTGATGACGCAATCCATAAAGGGCACCCAGGTTATCCATCGCCGTTACGTAATTTGGGTTGATCGAAAGTGCTTTTTTATAATCTGAAAAAGCAAGTTCAAATTTATTCATTTCGAAATAGACATTGCCCCGCAGCATATACGCCTCGTCGTCGGCCACATTTATTTTAATTGCTTCACTGTAGCTTTGGATAGCTTCCTGGTATTTCTTTTCGTCTTTGTATAAAGACCCCCTGTTATCATAAGCCCGTGCACTGGGTTGCGTTTTGATGGCATGATCCCATAAAGAACTGCCATTAAACCAGATACCACATTGCTTAAAGGTTAAAATTCCCGTTATGAGAGCAATAGGAACGTTTAGATAAAGCGATCGTGAGAAATTTCCTTTTGCATATCGATCAATAAGCCACCCGATGATGTAAAATAAACCGATATAGGGCAAATAGGTATACCGGTCAGCGATGATAGCACTTCCCACCGGTATGAACTGTAATACCAACAACAGGTTTGCCAGGTAAAAAAGGATCCCGAATGCAATGACACGGTTTCTTTTCAATGAATAAAAAACAAGACCAATGAGTATGACAGAGAATAAAGGCGCTATGTAATAAGGAACCGGTAAATTTTCGTTAATGGGTGCAAACGGATAGAAAGGAGATAGATTGATTGGGAAGATTAGTTTGAAAACATACATCATGATGCCGTAAAAACCCATGAGGATACGTGTGCTGAGATCAAATATCTGGGCTCCTTCAATGGCTCCTTTTTCTTTTTGTGCTGTAAGTGTGAGCAGGCCCACTGCCAGGGCCAGGATCAAAAAAGGAATTTTTTCCAATAACAATTTCAAATTGAAATTCCGGCTTCGCAATATATCAATGCAAAGCAATACAAGTGGAAAAATAACAGCAGCTGGTTTGGACGCCAATGAAAAGGCCATAAAGAGAATTGTCAATCCATATTGCTTTCGCGAGTTGGAGTCAACATATTTAGTGTACGAGATCAATCCTGCGAGGAAAAACAAGCCATACAGAACATCTTTTCTTTCTGATATCCAGGCTACCGATTCCACGTGCATGGGATGAATGCCGAATAAAAGGGATGTAGTAAAAGCAATTATTAAATTATTTCTGCTTAGTATCATGCCTAATCTGAATACTAAATAGCAATTAAAAAGATGGAATAACAGGTTGAACAAGTGATAAGACCATGCATCTAACCCGGAAATCGAATAATTTATGGCGAGACTGAGAACCGTCAGGGGATGATAATTGCCCTGGATGGGTGTTGTAAAAATCATTTTGAGATTGGAAATATCTTTTATCATAGGGTTGCCGGACACGTAATCAGGATCGTCCCAGTTGACAAAACCTGCTTTTAATGAAGGGATATAAGCAATAAAAGTAACTATGAGAATAATCAGCAGAGCCGTATAGGTCTTTGGGTGGGACCGCACGGATGCTGCTTTTACTTTTTTTGTTTCAGGTTGTGGTTTATATTTTTTCGCTTTTTTCTTCATTCAGTAAAAGTTGTTATTGGTCGCAAAACTGTTTATGTGCATCTATTGCCGCCTTTGAGCCAAAATTGGCTGCTATTTGTAGATCCTGGCAAGCCTCTTCTTTTCTATTTAAAAAAAATTTTGCCATACCACGATTATAATAGCTCATTGCCGAATCACCTTTCAATTCCAGCACTTTCGAAAAATCAATAATAACTTGTTCAAATTTTTTTTCTTTAATGAAAAGAATGCCCCGATTATAATAGGTATTTGCGAGGGAGGGTTTGAGGTCAATCGCCTTATCATAATCCTTAAGTGCATCATTATGTTTGTCCTCGTCTCTGGAAACATTGGCTCTGCCTACATAAGCTTCTGCTAAATCAGGATTCAAGTCAATTGCTTTAGTGAAATCTTGCAATGCCGAGGCCGGGTTTTTTTCTGTTGCAAAAAGATTTCCGCGACTCAAATAAGCATTAGCGTAATCTGGTTTTAATTGTATTGATTTGTTCAAATCATTCATTGCTTCCGTGTTTTTGTTTACACTCATCAACACCAGCCCACGATTATAATATAATTGGGGATCATCAGGATTGATTTCTATCGCCTTATTATAATCAACTAAATTTTTTTCAGCATGGGCCCCATCGTTCAAAATTATCCCCCTGTTAATAATCGCTTCAGGATAACCGGGTCTTAATTCCAATGCCTTATCATAATCCTTTACTGCCTGTTCATTTTTTTTTTCATTCATGAAAAGAAGCCCCCTGTTATAATAGGCCTCAGCATACCATGGTCTCAATTCAATGGCCTTATTAAAATCATTTAGTGCTTCGGGGTATCTGGTTAAGTCCATTAAAATGACACCACGGTTATTTAAAGCATCGGGATAATCTGGACGTAATTCAATAGCCTTATTCAGATCATTCAGCGCCTCAATGTTTCTTTTTTTGCCAGAGAAAATTACGCCCCTGTTATTTAATGCTTCTGCATATGCAGGTCTTAGTTGAATAGCCTTATTTAAATCAAAAAGCGCCTGTTCATATTTTTTTTCGTTCAAATAAGTCCCACCCCTGTTATTGTATCCAAGAAAATCATCGGGATTTTTTTTGATCACGTCTGTCCATAATGTAATTCCACTTTTCCAAATAGTATTTCGTGTATAAGTCATGAATGAAAAAAATAAAGCGAAAATGATCACTAAAGTCATTGCAGGAATTCTTCCTTCTTTGTTCCATAACCAGTGAAACCCTTCGCCGGCAAGATAAAAAATTCCGATCGATGGAATATAACTGTAGCGATCTGCCATTACAGCCTCACCAACGGGCAGTAATTGAAGGACCAGGAAAATCGTAATGCTGAAAAAACCCAGCCCAAAAAATATTTTTTTTGTGAAACGGAAAGAATAGATCACCAGTGCAAATAATGCTAATACTAAAAATGGATAAATGTAAAACTCAGCAGGAAGACTTTCTCCGCTTTTAATAGGATAAGGATAAAATGCACTTTGATAAAGCGGAAAAAAGGATTTCCACAAGTAAGTAATAAATCCATAACAGGCAAAAACAATGCGTTGAGGAAACGAATAGATAGATATATCCTGTATAGCTTCTGATGACCGTTGTGCTAATACAGCAACGATACCAAAAATAATTGCGAGCAGCAAAAAGGGAACTTTTTCGATCCATGTTTTCAAATTCATTTTTCTTCCCTTGAAATAATCAGTCAGCAGCAATAATAGAGGTAACGAAACGGCCATTGCTTTTGAAAGAAGCGAAAACAAAAAAAGCAATAAAGCGATTAAATAAAATTTATTTTGTTTTTTATCCAGGTATTTTAAATAAAAAATATAAGCACCAAGAAAGAAAGAAGTATAAAGAAGATCTTTTAACTCAGATATCCATGCCACGGACTCTGTATGAAGAGGATGAATACCAAACAACAGGGCAGTTATCAAAGCGACATTGTTTTTTTTACTCAAAAGAAAAACAGCGTAATACACCAGCACTACATTCGCCAGGTGGAGTAATAG